>CAKORQ010000073.1 GCA_934101445.1 uncultured Bacilli bacterium
ATATAATATTTATTGACCTTTTTATTTTTTTTTAATAATTCATGAGTTTTACTTCGTAGGGCCCCACTACCTTTACCATGAATAATTATGATTTTGCTATTTTTTAATTTAAGATTATCTCTGATAAAAGATTCAATTAAATAAGTTGCCGTGGCAGTTGTTTCCCCGTGAAGATCTAAATGGGGTAGATAATCTGTAAAAGGATCAACTATTTTTCTCATAAATTTTATTTACCTCATCAAGTTTAGGAATAGAAAGACGCCCCCCAATGGTTCTTGTTGCAAGACCGGCTGCAATATTACCATATTTAATAGATTTTTCTAACGTAAAGTTACTAGCAATACCATAACTGAAGGCTCCAGTAAAGATATCACCACACCCCGAGGTATCAACAATATCCATTTTTAAAGTTGGCGATATTTTTATTTGGTCTTCTACCATATACATAGCCCCGTTGGCTCCTAAGGTAATGATAATATTTTGATGTTCATAGCGGTTCCTAAGTTCGGTATAAGCATTAACTAGACTTTGAACATTATTACTATCAATAGGCATCTTTAAATGACCACTTACAAAATCTAGCGAGCAAATTAAGTAATTTACTTTTACGGCCAAATTAGCAATATCCTGATTAAATCGAGTGGCCCTTAAGATACTAACGGCTTTAGGAAAGCGCTCTATTGTTGATTTAGAAGCATAGGTATCATTACCATCTAGGATAATCAGATCCGGTTGAAAATCGAAATCAAATTTTTTTAATTTAACAAATTCGTCCGCAACATCAAAAGAGGTAGGAACTTTATTTTTACTATCGACCAAGACAAAAGATAAAATCGTATCCTTTTCGTAAGAAGTTTCAATATACCTGGTATCTACCCCGGCACTTTCTAATTCTTTACGGACTCTAGTTCCATAAACATCATTGCCAACAACCCCGGCAAAAGTCGAAGAAACACCCCACTTAGCTAACATATAAGAAACATTACATGCGGTGCCCCCGCCACAACCTATTTTATTAATGAAGCGTTGTTTACTTCCTTCTTGTGGATAATCATCAACATTTACATATATATCATAATTTGCTTGCCCCAATGATAAAGTTTTAATCATATTTATCCTCCATTTATTTTTTATATTTACAATAAGAATTATACTATATTTTTAAAAAGAAAAAAAGTACCAGACCATTTTATTTTCAATAATTTGGTAGTACTTTTTGAAAGTAATTTAAGTTGTTTTTTTATACACCTAAATCCCTATTATTGGCTAAAGCAGCCTTGGCAGCGGCCAGTTTAGCAACTGGAATTCGGTAACTTGAGGCCGAAATATAAGAAAGACCAATCTTATCAAAGAATTCTATAGATTTTTCATCAGCAGCATGTTCCCCACAAACCCCAAGCGATATATCAGGTTTAATACTCTTAGCCATTTGCGCCGCAATTTTTACTAGGGTGCCAACCCCGTTAGTATCAAGACTCATAAATGGGTCATGTTCCAAAATATTTTTACTATAATAATCTTTTAAGAATTTTGCCGCATCATCTCTAGAGAAGCCAAAAGTTAACTGAGTTAAATCATTCGTACCAAAAGAGAAGAAGTCACACTCTTTGGCAAGTTCGTCCGCTAAAATAGCCGCTCTTGGTACTTCAATCATAGCGCCTATTTGATAAGTAATTTGCATACCTTTTTTAGCAAGAACACGTTTTATTTCTTTTTCAACAATATCTTTTATATAAATAAATTCCTTTTTATCCATAATAAGCGGTAACATGATTTCGACAACGGGATTAATTCCCTCTTTTTTTACGTTACAAGCCGCACTTATAACCGCGTTAGTTTGCATAACAGCAATTTCTGGATAAGTAATATCTAGTCTAGAACCACGATGACCCATCATCGGATTAAATTCTTTTAAACTATCTATTTTTAATTTCAAATCGGAAACAGTGGTATTTAAAGCGGTGGCTAACTCTTTTATTTCCTCTTCTTCTTTGGGTAAGAATTCATGTAAAGGAGGATCTAAATAACGAATAACAACGGGTAAACCAGAATTTAGACGATATAATTCTTCAAAGTCCTTTTCTTGATAAGGTAATAAAGATACTAAAGCCTGTAAGCGCGTCTTTTTATCACTAGCAAGAATCATTTGTCTAAATTTAAAAATTCTTTCTTTCTCAAAAAACATATGTTCAGTTCGCACAAGGCCGATTCCTTCCGCACCAAAGTTTTTAGCAATTTCCATATCTTTTTTAGTATCAGCATTAGCGCGTACCCCTAAATTCTTAACGGCATCACACATAGTTAAAAGTTCATTTATAGAAGTGTTGTTTGTAGCACTTTCTAATTCAATTTTTCCTTTATAAACATTTCCAGTTGTTCCATCAATCGATATTATATCCCCTTCGTGCAAGATATCTTTATCTTTCGTAATTAAAGTATTATTAGTAATATCCATCGTACTACAACCACTAACACAGCAAATTCCCATACCACGAGCAACGACAGCAGCATGAGAGGTCATTCCCCCACGAATGGTTAGTACTCCTTCGGCATAATGCATACCTTCAATATCTTCTGGACTGGTCTCATGACGAACTAAAATGGTTTTAATGCCTTCTTTAGATTTTTGAATAGCAATACTAGCCTCAAAAACAATTTCGCCATAAGCGGCTCCGGGACTGGCGGCCAGACCATTGCCAATTAAAGTCGCATTTTTTAGGCTCTCTAGTTTGAAAACAGGATGTAAGGCTTGGGTAATATCATCGATGCTTACTCTTCTAATAGCCTCTTCCATACTTATTTTGCCTTCCCTGACTAAAGAAGTAGCAATATTAACTGCGGCTAGACCAGTTCTTTTACCAGTTCTAGTTTGCAACATATAAAGCTTTCCATCTTCAATTGTAAACTCCATATCTTGCATATCCTTATAATAGTCCTCTAATATTTTAGCCGTTCTAGCAAATTCTTCATAAACTGCGGGCATACTATTTTTTAAAGTTTCAATATCTAAAGGCGTTCTAATACCAGCAACTACATCCTCACCTTGGGCATTAATTAAATATTCGCCAAATAATTTAGCCTCGCCGTTAACGGGACTTCGGCTAAAAGCCACCCCGGTTCCGGAATTATTATTTTTATTACCATAAACCATTTCTTGAATATTAACAGCTGTTCCCCAATCATCAGGAATATTATTAATTTTTCGATAATATATAGCCCGATTATTGTTCCATGATTTAAATACAGCCCCCACGGCCATTAGTAACTGTCTTCTTACATCCTGAGGAAAGACCTCATTTGTTAGTTCTTGATACATTTTTTTATATTTCTTAGTTATGGCGTACCAATCATCACCAGTTAAATCAGTATCATTTTGATAATTGTGTTCTTTCTTATAAGCAGTTAAGTATTCTTCAAAAAGACTTTTATCCTTACCCATTACAACATCAGCAAACATCATAATTAAACGGCGATAAGAATCATAGACAAATCTTTTATTATTAGTTGTCTTGGCAAGGGCTTCGGCTACTTCATCATTAAGTCCCAAATTTAAAATGGTATCCATCATGCCCGGCATGCTGCTTCGGGCGCCACTTCTTACTGATACTAATAAAGGATTAAGTACAGCCCCTAAAGTTTTTCTAGTTCTCTCTTCTAAAGCGTTTAAATGATTATTAATCTCTTCTTCTAATTTAGCTGAAATATTTTTTCCTTCTGCATAATATTTATTGCAAGCCTCAGTGGTGACAATAAAACCATCAGGAACTGGTAAGCCTAAATTTTTCATACCAGTTAAATTGGCCCCTTTACCTCCTAATAGTTCTTTCATGTCTTTTGTGCCTTCGCTAAAATCATACACCAATTTTTCCATTTTTTATTCTCCTTCTATTCTAATTAAATATAGCATTTTTTTCTTACTTTTACCACTAAATTTTTTGACATTTTTAAGAAAGTAAACAGTTTATCTTTTAAAGGCCTTTAAGTATTCTTGCCTTACGACCTCGTTAGTAACATGGGTATAAATACCCGTTGTAGATAGTGATTTATGACCGAGAAGTTCTTGAACACTTCTTATATCACAACCATTATTTAGCATCTCGGTGGCAAAAGAATGACGCAAAGTATGGGGAGTTATTCTTTGTTTTAATAAGGCTTTCTTGGCAATGTTATTTATTAAATACTCGGCTCCCCTTCGGGTTAATCTTTGATAATCTTTATTCCAAAATAAATATTCATTATCTTTAGATTTTATATTTTTTCTTAAGGCAAGATACTCTTCTAAATAAGTAACAGCATAATCGCCAAAATAAACTATTCTTTCTTTATTGCCTTTTCCTAAAACTTTAAGACTATGGTTTTTTAAGTCAATATCACTTATCTTAATATTAACAGCCTCACTCACGCGTAACCCAGTATCAAATAATATTTCTAATAAAAGTAAATTTCTTATTTTTAAATACTCATTATTTTCTTTTTGAACAGTATTAATTAAATTCATATATTCGGTATAATTAATAAAATTAGGTAATCTTTTTTCTTTTCTTGGTCTATTTATATCCTTAAAATAATTATACTTAATTATTTTATTTTTTTCTAAGTAACTATAATAATCATTAAGACTACTTAAAATTCGATTAATACTACTGCTTTTATATTTATTAACATCTAAGTATTTTAAATAACTGCGAATAATATCACAATTTATATTTTTATAATTTATCTTTTCTTGATTTAAATAAGAAATAAAGATATTAATATCACTCAGATAACTATTTAGCGTATTTATACTATATTTTTTGACATTTTTTAAATATTTTTCAAATTCTTTTAACATATCTATCCTAAAAAAATAGGTCATAAGACCTATAATTCAAGTTGGTGCTTGCCAACTACCCTTTTTATTTTATTATCGCATCAAGCGCTAATGTAATCATATCATCAAGTGATTTTTCGCGGTCTTCAATTGGTAAAACAACATCACTAAATTTCGAGTCAACGGCTGTAACAATGGCGGTAGCCTCTTTTTTAAATGAGTTAGCAACATGGACAAGGGCATAAGCCTCCATTTCCTCAGCAATTGGTTTTACTTCATCCGGAATTCTTTTCAAAACATTATCCATATTGATATAAGGACCAAAAGCATCGCAAGTAAGCATTGTCCCCACGTGTAATTTTTTATCCTGTTCCTTGGCCGTAGCTATAATATTTTCGTTTAATTTTTTGCTAGGATAAACTATATTTTTATCATAGCCATCATAATTATAAGCAAAGTTGGATAAACTAAAGACATTATCCGCTAGTATTAATTCTGGAACGTTAATATCTTTGGTTACAACTCCGCAAGTACCAATACGAATTATTTTCTCTACATTAAAGTAATAGAATAATTCAAAGGCATAAATACTCATAC
>CAKORQ010000074.1 GCA_934101445.1 uncultured Bacilli bacterium
GAGTTTGCGTGGCAAGAAGCAGTTAGTGAGAAGATGCTATCGCAAAATAATTATAATGTGAAGAAATTAACCAGAAAGATTATTGACTTTTGATTTTGAAATGATATAATTTTTTTAGAGGGTAGGTCCTCGTGTTTGATTGGGAGAGTAATATGAATTTTCAAGTGAAAAAAATTAAAAAAACAAAATTTGAATGTCATGTAGATCAAAATTGTTAATTTCTAGTAGGAGACTCGTTATTAAATGAGTCTTTTACCATATTAGGAGGTTATTTAATGTTAATACTTAATCCCTTAAAACCAATTTATAAAAATGTTAATAATAATTTGGTAAGAATGGGAAATTTTAAGAATCATGCAAAAGAATTGGTTTGCGATAATGACAGCGTTATAAAATTATTTGATTTATTACAAAAACCGATAAGTAAAAGAAAATTGATAGAGCAAATGGCTATTATATTAAACGATGTCAAAAAATCAGAAATTGAAAATTCTATAAATTATTTAATTTCAGAAAAGTTTATCATCAGTTATACTGAATATAAAAATATTGTTAATAGTGGGCGGTTTAATCGGCAAAATTTATTTTTTTCTATGTATAGTGATGAAATAAAAGAATGGAATATCAAAAGGCAACCTAATATTTTAATTTTAGGAGTTGGCGGTATAGGGTCAAATGTTGTAGAAATACTTTATCGTTCGGGATTTAGAGATTTTACATTTGTTGACTGTGACAAAGTTGATGAGTCTAATTTAATTAGACAAATTCCGTATAACTATAATGATATAGGAAAGAATAAGGTCAATGTTTTAAAAGAAAGATTTTTAGAAAATGAGCATATTAAGTGTTATAATAAAAAAATATTAGAATGTAAGGATATCGAATTTGAAATATCAAAAACAGATTTTGTAGTATCTACTTTAGATAGACCATTAAGAAAAATAAGAAGAATGGTTAATAAGCTATGTGTGGAGTATCAGAAGCCAGTAATTTTTGCTGGATTTTCTGAACATGTTGGTATGGTTGGGCCTTTTATTGTACCGCAAAAAACTGCTTGTTTAAAATGTATGGATAGAAAATTAAGTACTATCCCATATGAAAATGTTGCTATTACTCCTTCTTATGGCCCTTTATGTTTAGTAATATCTAGTTTTGTAGCAAATGAAGTTATCAATTATTATTATAAATTTAATAAGAACAATTTAATGGGAAAAACTATGATGATAAATATGTTTGATTTTAGTTCTAAAATAATAAAATGGAAAAAAGAGCAGAATTGTGAGGTGTGCGGTAATGATAGTAAAAAATATTCGAAAGCAAATTGATGGCAATACTATATTTGATAATATTTCTTTTAGTTTAAATACTCAAGATAAAGTTGGCTTGGTTGGTGTTAATGGTTCAGGTAAATCAACTTTATTAAAAGTTCTTGGTGGTATTATTACTACTGATAATGGTGTAATCGATTTAGATGGCGATAGTATTGGCTATTTGTACCAAGAGATACCAATAAAGTATAACAATTACACAATCGAAAAATACATAAAGGAAATAGTAGGCTTTACTGAATTAGAAAAAAGATTGCATTTTCTAGAAAATAATCTTAGCGAAGATAACATGGATGAATATGGTGATGTTCTTAATGCTTTTTTAAATATAAATGGATATTCTTTTGATGAAGATTTGAATAAAATAATGAGCGGGCTATCGCTAAATAAAAATTTGAATTCTCAGATAGGTCATCTATCTGGTGGGGAAAGAATAAAAGTTTTGCTAGCTACTTTGTTAATGATGAATAGGGATATTCTTTTACTTGATGAACCAACAAATAATTTAGATATTACGGCTATAGAATGGCTAGAAAAATATTTGGAGACATCTTCAAAGAAAATGATAATAGTATCTCACGATGAAATGTTTTTAAATAATATTGTTAATAAAATTTTTGAATTGAATAATGGCGAGTTAAGGCAATATAATACTGGTTATAAAGATTACTTGATAACGAAGAAACAAGAATATGAGAAACGAAAATTAGAATATGAACAGGCTAAAGACCAAAGAGATAAGTTAAAAGCAAAATTAGAACAAGCCAAAAGTTGGAGTAGCAAGGGATTAGGCTCAAAGGCTCATAATGACAATGATAAAATTGCTAATAATTTTGCCAAAGAAAAGACTAATACTGGCAATGTTGTTAGACTAACTAAAGAATTAGAAAAAGTCGATGTTCTATATTTTGAAGAACATAAACCTATTAATTTAATATTTAACTTTAGTGATGTTTCTGGTAATAAAGATATTGGATTGGAAAATTTAGTGTGCGGTTATAATACTTTTCAGACGCCAAAAATAAATTTGGTAATACCATTTGGAGCTAAAATAATGATATCTGGTGGCAATGGGAGTGGGAAAACAACTCTTATTAAAACAATTTTAGGAAAGTTATCGGCAGTTAACGGAAAAGTTAATATTGGTAATGGTGTAAGAATTGGGTATATATCCCAAAATACTCTGGAGGCTAATACTGATGAATCTATATATGCATACATAACTAGTGATATTGTAGAAAAAGATAGTACACAGATTTTTACCTTATTTGCTAAATTTAATTTTGATTATGATGATAGAAATAAGCCCTATAATATTTTATCCCCTGGAGAAAGGACAAGAATTAATATTATCAAGTTAATCTTAAATAATATTAATGTTTTGATTTTAGATGAAGTAACAAATCACTTAGATAAAGATGGCTTAGATATTATATATGAATTGATATCGTCTTATCCGGGTACTATAATTAGCATATCCCATAATAGAAAATATAATGAGGTATTAAATGCTGATATTGAGTTAAATATGAAAGATGGGCAAGTTAATTATCGAAAATTAATAAAATTAAAAAAATAAATTATCAAGTTTATTGGTAATTTTTTTAAACTTATCTATTTTTTATGATAAAATTAGGTTATAAAATAGTAGGTGATGAGAATGGGAACAGGTATTTATTTACCATTGAGCGCATTATTATTTAGTGTTTTAATAATGCTGATGTTTTTTGTTAAAGGACATATTAATACTTTTGAAACTAAATTATATGGAGTTTTAATAATAACTAACTTTGTTGGCCTTATTTTAGAATTATTATGTACAGTTGGGGCATTAATATATGACAGTAATAGAATTTTAGCCGACTTCTTGTTAAAATCATATTTATTGTATTTAGTGGCATGGGCACTTCTATTTACCGTGTATGTTTTTTATATTTCCCATGATAAAAATACCAATTTAAAGATAAAGGATAAAGCTTTAAAATTAGTAGCAATATTTTATTTTATATGTGTGTTTTTTATTTATGCTTTACCAATAAATTTAATTATAAAAAATGACTTTTCAGTTAGATATACCACTGGCGCTAGCGTTAATTTTACATATGTTGTTTCTTTGATTTTAGTAGGTATTATGTTATATTGTTTACTTAGAAATATAAAAAAATTAGCCACCAAAAAATATATTCCTTTACTAGCCTTTTTAACTCTAGGTAGTGGTTCGATGATTTTTCAGATGTTTAATCCTAGTATTCTTTTAGTAACATATATGGAAACCTTTATAACCGTATTAATGTATCATACTATTGAAAATCCTGATTTAAAAATGGTTAATCAGTTAGAACTTGCTAAAAATGAAGCGGAAAAAGCAAACAGGGCTAAGTCAGATTTCCTATCTAGTATGTCTCATGAGATTAGAACGCCTTTAAATGCGATAGTAGGTCTTTCTAATGATATTAAAGAACGTGGTAATTGTCCTAAAGACATGCAAGAAGATTTAGGGGATATCGTTAATGCTTCTAATACTTTACTTGAAATAGTTGGTAATATCATGGATATTAATAAGATAGAATCTGATAAGATGGAAATTATTGAAGTGCCTTATAACTTTAAAGAAGAAATAGAAACCTTAGCAAGAATAGACTCAATAAGAATTGGGGAAAAGCCAATCGAATTAACCGTTGATATAGCTAGTGATATGCCTTATGAATTAATTGGCGATAAAGGGCATATTAAAGAGATAGTTAATAATTTATTGTCGAATGCCATTAAATATACCGATAAAGGTAAAATTGAACTAAATGTAAAATGTATAAATAAAGATGATATTTGTAATTTATATATTACTTGTAAAGATACCGGAAAAGGTATAAAAGCCGAGAATATTAGTCGATTATTTAATAAGTTTGATAGATTAGATGCGGAAAGAAATACCACGGTTGAAGGAACGGGACTTGGTCTTGCCATTACGAAAAAATTAGTTGAATTAATGGGTGGTAAAATTAACGTAGAATCAACTTTTGGCAAGGGTTCAATCTTCATGGTAAATGTTCCTCAAAGAATAGGTATGATGAGTAAACCTTTAACTAAAGAAGAATTGAATAATACAGCCGAGTTAATATTAGATTTAAGTAAGAATAATATTGATTATAGTAAAAAGAAAATCTTAGTAGTTGATGATAATAAACTAAATATTAAAGTAGCCAGAAGAGCCTTAGAGCCTTTACATTTTAAAGAAATTGATGATGCCGAAAATGGGTTAGTATGTGTTAATAAAATCAAAGAAGACAATACTTATGATATTATTTTAATGGATATAATGATGCCGGTGATGAGTGGAGAGACGGCTCTTAAAAATTTAAAAGAAATAGAAGGGTTTAATACACCAGTTATAGCCTTAACAGCAGATGCCATTGCCGGAGCCGAAGAAAAATATAAAGAAGAAGGGTTTACTAGTTATATAGCTAAACCATTTAGTAAAGATCAGATAAAACTTAAATTAGATAAAGTATTTGAAGAATTAGAAAATAATAAAAAAGATAAAGCCAAAAAAGATAATTTCAAAGATAAAAATGTAAATAAAAAACCAGATAAAAATCCGAAGAAAAATAATGATAATAAAACCTATGATGAAAAGTATTTGGTAGATAATGGAATTGACTATAATAAAGGGGTAGAGTTATTTGGAGATATAACAACTTACAAAGAAATGCTAAGTGATTGGTATAAAGATTCTTTAAATAAATTTAAGAAAATAAAAGAATTATTAGATAATAAGGATATGCAAAATTATAGTGTAGAAGTACATTCCTTAAAAAGTGATGCCAAGTATTTTGGAATGAATAGATTAGCCGAAATATCTTTAGACCATGAATTAAAAAGTAAAGAAAATAATACTGATTATGTAATTAATAATTTTAAAGAGTTAGAAAAAGAATTTAATAGAGTAATAGAAATAGTAGGTAAGTACTTAAAATAGTATTTACTTACTTTTTATTTTTGATAAAATTTAAATAGAAGTTTAGGAGAGATTGTTTTATGATAAATACGAAGT
>CAKORQ010000075.1 GCA_934101445.1 uncultured Bacilli bacterium
GTACTTAGATTGTCCAAGTAAAAAAGCCGCCTATCCCGATAATTTATATTTTATAAAAGAAATAAGAAGTGTTAAAGGCTTTAAATATGATTATAATTGTGATTATGATATTTGGGATTTAATTTTGATTTTCTTTAATGTGGCTAATGTCGGGTGGCTTTGGGAAATAATGTTATGCCTAATTTATGAAGAAAGACTTGTTAATAAAGGAACCATGTTTGGACCGTGGTTACCGATTTATGGCTTTGGCGCTGTATTTATTTTAGTTTTATTAAAAAAATATCGAAAAAAACCGGATTTATTATTTTTGATGGCCTTTTTACTGTGTGGAGTTTTAGAGTATAGCACGGCTTGGTATTTGGAAACTTTTAAAGGCTTGAAATGGTGGGATTATACGGGATTTTTCTTAAATATAAAGGGAAGGGTATGTTTAGAAGGCTTAATATTGTTTGGCTTTGGCGGTTGTGTTCTTACTTATATGGTCTGTCCCTTACTAAAGAATTTATATAAAAAAATGAATGTTAATGTTAAAAAGACGCTTTGCATAGTTTTAGTTGGTTTGTATCTTATAGACTTAGGATATTCTCATTTTCATCCTAATACGGGGGTGGGTATTACTAATCCCGTTAAGATTAATGAAGTAATAGATTTAAAGGATAAAATTCGTTCCTGAAATTTTAAAAGCCTTTCCTAAACTTTTTTCATATACTAGTATGAAAGGAGTTTTTTTATTATGTATTATAATTATGATTATCGTGATGAGGCTGGTAATCGGTTTGTCTTTCCCTTTTTATTAGGAGGTCTAGCCGGCGGGGCCCTAGTGGGAGTAACAAGACCGCGTCCGGTTTACGTAAATGGTCCCCTTTATCAACCTTATCCATATTATTATGGGCGACCTAATTATATGCCCCATGGAGTATATTCTAATTCTTATTATGGTTATTACTAAGTTTTCTTCGGGCTAAACCTAACATAAGGAAGGTAGTAATGGTATGGCTGCCACCATAACTTAAAAAAGGAAGAGGAATACCAATAACCGGTAGTAAATTTAAATTCATTCCCATATTTTCAATTACTTGAAAGGCTAAAATAAAGAAAATCAAATGACTTATGGGATTATTATAGAAAATTAAATGTAGAAAAATAATTAAGTAACACCAAATAATAATTCCAAAATTATAAGGATTTTTACTCAATAAGTAAGCAAAGAAGAAATCATTATTAGCCTCGGGAAAATATAAAAGGCGACCTGAGGCTAGAGATATTAACGCATTATTTACTTGCATATTATCTTGATTTTTAAAAGAAGTAATTCTATCTAGCCGGTAATAAATGCTGGTACTAAAGATATCTATAAAGGTATCTTTTTTATAAAGGTATAAATAGACCAGAAAAATACTACTAAGTAAAAGAAATATTAGCATTAAACTAATTTCTTTTTTAGAAAAGAATTGGGGTAAGAAATAGACAAAGATAATAAGATAAATTATAACCGCTCCGGTATCTGGCTCAATAAAGGTAAGAATACTAGGAATAAGAAAGATTAATATATATAATATTTTGCTTTTAAAACCTTTATTAGCTAAATAATAAGATACTAAGATCAAACTTATTTTGGTAATTTCGGAAGGTTGGATAGATATTTTAGATAATTTTAGCCAGCCTCTAGAACCATTAGTATAAGGATGAAATAAAACTATTATTAAAAGAATAATACTTAATAGATAAAGAAAGATACTAATAATTTTAAGATACTTTTCTTTTAAATTAGTAATAATAAAGAAACTAAAACTTGCGAAAATAAACCAGATTAATTGTTTTATTTGGTAAGCGTTTTTTAAGTAAATGATACTTAATAGTTCTAAAATAAATATGGGTATTAAGATAATTAAATTCTTTTTCATAACTGTAGTATAACCAAAGCAACTTTAATTATGTTAAAACATAAAATATTTTAGGAGGAATTCTTATGAATAATAAATTACCAAAAGTATATGTTAATAAAATAGATAAAAATTTAAATATTAATCAAGAGAGTACTATTAGTAGTTCTAAACCTAGTAATGTTGATTTAGATATAATTTTAGATGATACGAATAAGTATTTATTTAATCATCGTTATCTTATCACCTTAAAAGATAATACTACTTTAGAAGATAGTATTATTAGCAAAAAAAATGATAGTGTTTTAACTTTAGAGGGAAGAAAGATTGCAATTAATAAGATAAAGAATATTATTGAAATTAGTAAATAAAAAGTAGGGTTTAAGCCCTACAGTAAGTCATCAATACATTTTTTTAATTCCTTGGCATCTTTACCAAATATTATTTTTAATTGATTATCAATTTCCACAATACCAGTTGCTCCTAAGGAAGTAATACCATCTTTATTAACTTTAGAAACGTCTTTTAAAATAACTTTAAAACGTGACATGGAACATTCAGCATTTATGATATTATCTTTACCCCCTAAGTATTGAACTAACTTATTAACTTCTTTAGCAAAGTCTTTCTTATGAAATTTAATTACGACTAAAGCGATAATTAAAAGTACTGCTAATATTATAGCATATTGTATATAAACATTATTCATTTCTTTTCACCCATTTAATTATACTATATCAAAGTAAAAATTAAAAGTCCGCAGGTAGCATATTAGAAAATTAATCATAAATTATTAATGAATACAAGAAAGGGGAATATGTTATGTGTAATAAGAATAATCAAGATCCAAACTCTATTGCTGACATTTTAAAAGTAATTTTAGTTCTTCAACAAAATGCTTGTCCTGATTCATGCCTAGATACTTGTGACCGTCCGATGCTTGGTGGGGGAAGTTCTTGTTTAGTATGTAATACTCGTCCGGTTATGTTATACGCAACTAGTGGTAATGGAATTGCTTGGAGTATGCCTACTAGTAAGGATGTAACTGCATCTTGTGGTACTACCGGTGTTACTTGTTCTTCCGTTTTCCGTGTTGAAAAAGTGGAAAATAATTGTGCTACATTTAGAGTCTTACAAGATAATCCAGATACTACTAGTTTATATCCTTACGTTGCTACTAATTCTTTCTTCACTATGAATTTAAGTTGTTTATGTTGTTTAAGATGTTTATCTGATACTTATGTAGAATGTGTTTAAAAAAAGACCGGAAGGTCTTTTTAAATTGATAATTAGTTTTTATATAAACGATATAGATTGATTGAAGGTTGATTAAATATTCTAAAGTTAATATTACTAGTTCCTAGTCCTGATGATACATAAAGTCTAGTATTATCTAGTAAGTAGGAGTCGTTATAATATTTCTTAGCACCTTCGATTTTGATTATACCGCCAACGAAGGGAAGTCTAATAATACCGCCATGAGAATGACCGGCTAAAACAATATTGTAGTTATTGTTTAAAATATAATCGACATCATCGGGTTTATGGATTAAGGCTATTTTATAATTAGGACTAGGGCTTATATTACTATTAGGATTATTTAAGCCGACTAGTTCGAGGGGATTTTCATCGTCATTATAGATTAATTTGGTTTCATTATCTAAAAGAGTAAAGCCACTATTGGTTATTAAGGTGTTAAAATCAGTATTTTCTAAATCTTCGTTACTAGCAATGGCATATTTACCAATACTGCCTGTTAGCTTACTTAAATTAACAGATATTTCAGCTTTAATTTTATCGGTTGGATTGATGCTTTTATCAATTAAATCCCCGGTAAATACTATTATATCGGGTTTTAATTCGTTAACTTTGGTAACCAATTTCTTTAAGGTGGCCTCGTTAACAGTTGTACCATAATGAATATCGCTTATTTGGACTATTTTGGTTCCGTCAAACCCCTTAGGAATATTGGTATCAATAATACTATATTCTTTAGTAACTATTCTTGAAGTTCCATAAAATCGAATAAAAACGGCGAGGAAAATTATAATAATTATTATTTTCTGAATAAATTTGCTATTTGGTTTAGCCGTAACATCCTTAAAGTCTTCGGTGATTTCTTCATTATCTATTTCTTTTATTGTTTCATCTATATCCACCTTGGCTGGTTTTTTTATTTCCTTCTTTTTCATAGGCTTAACCTGCTAAGTACATAAGGATTAACAAAATAATACTTAGACTATTATGGAGAGAATGAATAACCATGGTTGTATAAATATTATTAGTTTCCATATAAGTTTTGCCAAAGGCTATAGAAAGGGCTCCATAAGGTATGAAGTAGAGTAATTCTAAAGGACTACTTATCCCATTTAAAACATGAACGCCCGCAAATACTAAGGCTGTAAAAATAATAAAGGTGGTTTTACTTTTAAAGGCATCTTTAAAGTTACCTCGGAAAGTTAATTCTTCGATGAAAGGAGCAAAAATCATAGTTGAAATAATCATATAAACCGGATATTCTAACATCATTTGTCTATTCATTTCTTCGTTATTAGCAAGACTTCCAATAATACTAGCAATAAGGCCATTACTAATCATCATAATTACTAAACCTGCTGCCCATAATTTAAAACCGTATTTTAAATATTTTTTATAATTTTCATTAAAATCACTATAATCTTCTTGTAATTTTTTTCTGTTCATGAAGGCTAAAATAGCCATTAATATTAATTCCATAATTATATATAATATATTGTTAACGACTAAGTTGTTTTTAATTAAGATATTATAAAATAACAATTGAAAACCTAGTTGAACAAAGAAAAACAGAAATAATCCCAATAACCCCTTCCCAAATTGGCAAATTCTATTCATTTATATAACCCTCACTTTTTAAACGATTAATAATCTTATCTTTAGTTTTTTCTCCCACTAAGCGGGTGGTGGTTGATTGTTCTTCGCCATCAGTATAAAAAATAGTTGTGGGAGTGCCACTGATACGGACTAATTTATTAAATTCTACTTTTTCTTCATCGGATAAGTTAGTCATATTAAGATCATAGAAAGTTAATTTATAATCTTTACCAATTTCTTCTAAAATTGGTAAATAAGCCATACAATGTGAACAACCAGTCTGAGTAATTACTAAGACGAATTTTTCTTTATTATCAATCTTTGTTTTTAAGGTTGTTAAATTTATATCTTCAATACTTTTAAAATCAGATTTTTTGCCGATAATATAAAGTAAAGTACATATTAGTATAATTAAGATACAAACTAAGACTCCTAAAATAATGTTTTTTTTCTTTCGCATAATACCATCTCCGTTATTAATGATACCATAAAATGGTAGTATTTTCTTCTAATTATTTTTGATTTTTCAAAGTTTTTCTAAAAGATATAGAAAATAACTAGAAATTCTTTAAAAATCTTTATATAATCAAGATAGATA
>CAKORQ010000076.1 GCA_934101445.1 uncultured Bacilli bacterium
GTACTGGAGAATATATCAGACTTTTTGATGAAGAAGAAAACTATAAGGAGTTGATTCGCAATACAGAATTAGCAGAAGCGCGGGAAGAAGGCTCTGAAGAAAGAGCGTTAGAAATTGCTAAAAGTCTTATTAAAATAGGATTAACCAATGAGCAAATTATCGAGGCAACAAAGATTTCAATTAAAGAAATTGATAAATTAAGAAAAGAGGCTTAAAACAATAACAATATAAGTATTTTAAAATATTAGTCGGACTAAGAAAATTGAACTTTTAAACTTAAGAAAAAGGCTGGGAACAAAATCTGATAATTAATTTTGCTACCAGCCTAATTTTTTTATTTTTAATCAGGCAGCATTGTTATTCTAACATAGCCATTGCCATGGTTACCCTTGATTATAGAGTTATCTGAATGCGACGGCATTCCAATATAATCCCCCTTTTCCGAGGTCCAATTATAACCATTACCGTCAATCATTACGGTATTTGTAAAATAAAGTCCCGAATAATGAATACTCCTTCCCGTATGAATTATATTATCCTCAGCACTTTCCTTTTTTATTGCATCACAACCGTTATGTCCGGAAATAAAGGAAGAACCACCGGCTCCGGAATCAACATTATCATCGGTAGCACGTCCACTGCCACCACCATAGTAACCGGAACCACCACCAGTACCATAATTTTGAATTGTATTTTTTAAAGAATAACCAAAATGGCTTTTAAACATTCCTGAACCGCCACTAGTCTGAGTGCCACCAGAGGCTACACTATGAATATAATTATCATCATAACTTTGTAATTGACCATCGTATCCAATAAGTCCACCACCGGAACCACCAGTTATTTTACCACCATAATATCCTGTTCCCGCTCCACCAGCAGCGACCATAATTCTTGATTTTAAAGAATCAAAATCATTCCAATTACCATTATTAATTCTAATATCAGTGGCTCCGCCGCCACCCGTATATTTTCCGTCATCACCTGTTCCACCTTGGGCACCACCATTATAACCACCTGCATAAGAAGAAGGAAAACCACCAACATAAATATACAAAATTTGATTTTCTTCTAAACTTATTAAACCACTAGTATAGCCCCCTAAACCGCCTTGATAAGTTGCATCATTAATAGTAACATCACCACCGCTGGCGCCCCACGCTGCAATTTTATAGGTTCCTGAAACCGGAGCCGTAAAAGTTTGAACATCTCCTGTATAATCAAAATCAAACTCTGTCGGTCCCGAATAAAAATATAAATTACACTTTACTTTATTAGTCATATTACTTATTAATAAGCCCCATTTATCATTATCCCATAAAACCCTTACATCATCATCACAAATAGCCTTACTAAATATAGCCTCATTTTTTAAAGGAATACTATCTACTGTCTCATTATTTAAATAAATACTAACCGTATCAGACTTAACATTATCTTTAAATACATCGCTAAATATAAAAATTCCGATAATTCCTATAAAACTAAAGATTAAGCCAAATAAAATCTTCTTTTTCTTTATCATACCATCCCTACTTTACCTTTTAATTTTATCATTAACTGGACTTTGTGTCCATATATTTTTATGGATAATTTGTCCATACTATTCATATAGGATGTGATAAAATGCTACATGAAGATACATATTATTTTAATATAATAAGAGCAAATATTAAAAAAGAACGAGAAAAAAAAGGTTTAACTCAACAACAACTAGCCGATAAAGCCGGTATTACCATGAACTATCTAGCTAAAATCGAAAGTCAAAAAATGGGACGTGGTTTTACAATCGTTATTATGGGTCGCATTGCTGATGCCTTAGAAATTGATATAAGAGACCTATTTGCCCCCCAGAAATAATAATTTTACCAAGTGATTTCCTCTAAAGGAATTGCTTTTTTTAATTTTCATAAAAATCACCTTAATTATATAATACCATTAATTTTTAAACCCCAAAAAAAAAAACTCCTCCCTTAAGAGAAGTTTCTTTTTTTATAATAAATACTTTTTAAAGTAAGGCCTAATAAAGATAAGGCAATACTAATAATAATGATAGTTATTATAAATATGTATTTACCACTAATACTATCGGTATCTTTACCCTTATATTTCTTAATAAAACTATTTTGTAACGTACTAGTCTTATTAAGAACATCATTAACACTAGTAGAAGCGTTTTCTTCGGATACACTACTACTTGTTATATAAGGAATATTATATACTTCATAATCTTTCTTTAATGGATTATAACTAACGGCATAATTATCGGAAGTATTAGTTGTACTATTATCACCACTTATATTAGAATCATATCCAGTATAATTAATAACTTTATTTATATCTAAATTAGTTATAAATTCATTAGTGGCCTCATAAGACTTTTCTAAACTTACTATCTTTTTATTCTTACTATTATTACTTAAGTAATCCTTCATAAAATCACTAATAGAAACTTTAGGTTTATTTTCCTTACCTTCTAAAGTTACAATATCTATTTTTTGTCCATTTTTATAATTAAAGGCATAATAAGTATTATCTTGATATTTAACTAAAACGATACTACTATCATCATTAATATTACTCGTCATATCCATAATATTTTGATTAATAAAATCATCTGGTAATTTAATATCATTCATTAAAGATGTTAATTTACCATTTACTAAAGTTATTAAGACTTTCTTATTATTATAATTATCTATTATTACTTTATTCTTTAAATTATCTAAGTTAGAACTAATCATTCCCATATTAATACCTTTTATAAAGATCTGATTATCCATTTTTTTATTATCAATAGTTGAATAAGTACCATAAGTATTTATTTTACTACATCGATATTCATAATTTACTATTTCTACGGGTTTACTTAGTTTTTCAAAGTTCTTAATATTTACTTCTTTAATATCCCCCGTATAAATATTTAAAATATTACCATCACTATTTAATGCTTCATTATTATATAAATGAATATAATTACCTAGTAAGTTCCCATTATTACTAAGGATATTACCATTATCTAAATAGTAATAATAATCATTTAAAGTATTAATAGTATTTCTTAAAGTTTCTTTTTTTACGGTATATTCTTTTTTATAACGACCATTACTTATCGTATAAGTTAAATCTTCATTATAATTATAATAGATAGATAAAGTATTACTATCAATTTCGTAAGTATGCCCATTAATAGTTATATTAGCCCCAGTAGCATCAAAATCAAAGTTTAAAGTATTTATCCCACTAGGATAGATCGTAACATTAGGTAAACTAACAAATCTTCTAGCCATGAGGCGAGATGCAAATTTGGTAATAGAACCGGTTGGTAATAAGACTTGATAATTATTAGCCAGAATTCCACCGTTATAAGGGTAATACCCTTTATCAACACTAGAATAATTATAAGCACTAGAAGAATTTAAGTAAGATTTTACTAGACTATTATTTTTTAAATTATTTAAAGTTATATAAGAAATAGTATCAGTTAAACCAACCACTGTTTGCGAAACGGTTAAATTATTTATTTTGGAATTATTATAAACAAATATATTTTTAGAGCCTTTAACTAATAAATCGCCTGAACCAACAATAATACCACTAGATTTATTAGAACCGGTTGTATTAACATTAGCAGCAATAATATTATGATGAATTAATCCTAAGGAAACATCTGTGGCCTTATAAATACGCCCAATTAAACCACCAGCCTCAGCATTAGCAGTAATTGTTGAACTGGCAACTACATTATTATATAGGCTTACTCTTCTAACATTTTCATCTTCTAAATCGTTTTGGTAATAACCTAAAATACCACCGGCCCCGGTTCCTAAAGCGGTAATATTGGCATTAACAAAGTTATTATAGTAACTACTATTAGGAGTACCATTTTTATGGCCGATAATCCCACCAACATAAGTTTTGCCGGTGATAGTAGTTTTATAAACATAATTGTTATAACGACTTCCATCCCAGTCTAAACCTTCAATGCCCCCAACATAGGAAGCATTAGGAGAAGATATTGTTGTGTTTATAACGGAACAATTATATATTGACCAGCCGCCATAACCGGCAATACCGCCTACTTGATTAGTCCCACCAGCAATAGTAGAATCTTTGACATAACTATTGTAAACGACATCATGATAGCCATAAATTCCCCCAATTTGACCAGCCTTACCCGTTACGGAAACATTCGTTAAATAGTTGTTATAAACATAATCGGTATCTTGTTGACCACCTACGCCCCCGACCATGTTATTACCGGAAATAGATGAGTTAGTAACATTAACATTAATGGCCGCTCCATGCCCATAGACAATCCCACTATAACTACCGCCAGTAGTGGTTACATGAACATTATCCGCTGTAATATAGAAGTGTTTTTGACTAGAATTACCATGCTTATAACCAATAAGACCGCCAACAAAATCACTAGTTCCATCAACATAGGCATTACTAATATTAATACCGGTTAAGTTATAAGTATCACCCTCGGCATATAAAGCCCCCAAACGATGAGTACCACTAATATGGACGGTATCAAAACTAATATCGCGATAATCATTAACATAACTATCCGTAATAAAACTAACACGATTTACTTTTTTATTACCATTTAAAGTCATATTAGTAACTTTGATATTACCTATCTCACCATAAGCAGTGCCGATAATCCCTAAACCAGTAGCGCCGCCACTTCCCGTATAATTCATGGTAATATTAGTAAAGTTAACATTTTTCATATAAGTTTTAACTTCTTTAAAGATATAAGTAGCCCCTTTACCAGTATCAATTGTATAGTTAGAAATAGTATTACCATTACCTTCTAAGCGATTAACCATAATCCCATTTCGAATAATAGAGGAACTAATACTACTAAAATCTAAATTTGCATTTAAAGCATAATTTTCCGAATAATTAGTATTAATTTGTTGGAAATCTTCAACGGAACTAATCGTTCTAAAGAAAGTAACATCAATCTTTGAATCAACACTTAACTCTTTATTTACCCCATCTAAAGTATAATAAATAGTACTTATTCGATAACTATCTAAATAATATTTAGGATGAATAGTAACTCTAATTAACGAAGTACCCTCTAGTCCGGAGTCTTCATTATATATTTTTAAATCCCCTTCACTAAACTCTTCAACATCTTCAATAGCAATTCCGGTTATCTTATACTTACTAGTATCATCATTAGTAACTAAAATACTAACACTTGCACTAGTTAAGTCTTTTTCGGCTTTTATTTCTTTAATTTTTGTTATTAGAAGAGATTGATATTTTAAAACTAAGTAGTCTAAGTTATTATAATATGTT
>CAKORQ010000077.1 GCA_934101445.1 uncultured Bacilli bacterium
CTATAATATAATGGCCTAAGGCACCGTAAATTCGCGTTGCTGGATCAATATAAGTAAGAGTTCCATTGCCTAAAATATTATCTTTAACATAAATACCAGTTTTATAAGAGCCGTTATTTTTTTCTAATTTCAATTTAGTCGTATACTCTTTTTCATTACGTAAATAGGTTATTTCAACCTCATTATCTGTGGCATACTTTTCAATTTTACTAACTAGTTCCTTAATATTCTTCACTTCTTCATTATTTACTTTTATAATGTAATCGCCTATTAAAAGTCGACTAGCATTATATATATTATTTACTTTATAAAATCCTACTACTAAAACACCTTTACTATTAATAGAAATACCTACGTTTTGACCACCCAATATTACTTGGTTTGAATAAGCAAAGGTTGTAAATGGTATTAGCCATAATAAGAAGAAAATTGCTATTTTTTTATTTAAATTTTTCATAAACTTCACCATTAGTAGTATGATACCTTTAATTAGATTTATGGTGGAAATATCTGGAAAAGAAAAAACTGTAGTTTTTACCACAGTTATAAATTATTATTAATTTTTATTTTCTTCAATACTAAAATCTTCTAAAGTGTTATTTTCAGTTAATATTTTATTTATACTTTCTTTGGCGTTATTTAATTTATCACCACATACTTTGGCTAGTTGCATAGCCTCACTATATTTGGCAATAGCCTTATCTAAATCTACATTACCTGCTTCTAATTCTTTAACAATGTTTTCTAATTCTAATAAATTTTCTTCAAATGTTTTATCATTTTTAGTCATTTTTGGTCTCCTTACTTACTACTTTGGCTACTAATTTACCATCTTTTAAATTAATATCAATATTATCATTTACTTTAACAAGTTTAATACTAGTTATAACTTCATCTTTATTTTTTACAATACTATAGCCGCTTTCTAGTAACTTCATAGGATTTAAAACGGTAATAGTTTTTAACAAGATATTAAATTGATATTCTTTGTTTTCTAATATTTTTACTGGATTTTTAAACAATTTATTATCAATTACTTTATGATATTTTAAAGTGTCTTCTTTAATTCTATTTGTCATAAAAAGTTGCAAACGATCTAAAAGATTATCTAATTTCTGTTCTTTTATTTCATAAATGCTTAAGGGATTTTTTAATATTTGCTTACTGGTTATAGTCTCTAAGCGATTAGTAGTACTGGTCATTTTATTTTGGATGGCTTTAGTGGCTCTAATTTTTAATTGGTTAAATAGATTATTTAAATCGGCAATATTAGGTACGGCCATTTCAGCGGCTCCCGTAGGCGTTGGTGCTCTTAAATCTGCCACAAAATCAGCAATTGTAAAGTCAATTTCGTGCCCAACAGCGCTGATAACCGGTATTTTAGAATCGTAGATTGCTCTTGCTACTATTTCTTCATTGAAACACCATAAGTCTTCGATAGAGCCGCCACCGCGTCCACAGATTATAACATCTAAATCATATTCTTGAGCTCTTTTTAATTGTTTAGCCACTGATTCTTTAGCCCCTTCTCCTTGAACCAGAGCGGGAAAAAGTATAGTTTTAGCGATAGGATATCTTCTTTTTATAGTACTTAAAATATCTCTAATTGCCGCTCCTGTGGGGGCCGTTATAATTCCAATTGTCTTGGGGTACTTAGGAATAGATTTTTTATGTTCGGGATTAAATAGGCCTTCACTGGCTAATTTTTTCTTCAATTTTTCATACTCTAAGTAAAGATTCCCTATGCCATCTAATTCCATTGTATTTACATATATTTGATAAGAACCGGTAGCCTCGTAAACACTTATACGTCCACTTACTAAAACCTTCATACCGTCTTCTGGTTTGAAATTAACTTTCATGGCATTAAAATTAAACATTACTGCCGAAAGTCTCGAATTTTCATCTTTCAGAGTAAAGTAAAAGTGACCTCTAGTATGATGTTTAAAGTTAGATATTTCACCTTTTAAATAAACTGTATTTAAGTTAGAGTCTATATCGAATTTAGCCTTTATATAACGATTTAAATCGGAAATGGTTATATATTTAATATCCATATAATCACTCTTTTATCATTTTATCTAAAACAGCATTAATGATTTTTCTTACCGAATCATCAGAATACTTTTTGGCCAATTCTACAGCTTCGTTTATGATAACGATATGGGGGGTATCGGTGTATTTTAACTCATAGATTGCCATTTTTAAAATAGCAGCACCGGTTTTATCAATACGACTAATATCCCAGTTTTTCA
The DNA here is from genome assembly GCA_934101445.1 of uncultured Bacilli bacterium. Lineage (GTDB taxonomy): Bacteria > Bacillota_I > Bacilli_A > RF39 > UBA660 > CAG-605. The sequence goes on from CAKORQ010000077.1 coordinate 2,256, forward strand.
TGTATTTATTAGCCAAATTTATAATTTCATCTTCATAGGTTATAATACCATAAACAATATCTCTTACAAATTCGTTATCTATATCTAGATTCTCACTTATTATTTCTTCAACATTATAATCAATATGTTGACTTCTGTTAATATCGATTTGGTATAAAATAATCATTATTTTTTCTCTTAATTCACTTCTTGATTTCATATATATTTATTAATCTTGATGATTAATTCCTTTCTATTTCTAATATAACATATTATTTTCTAATTTTTAAGGTTATTTAATTAAGTCTTTTAATTTGTATAGTTCATTTAGAGCATCTATTGGTCTTAAATTATCTAAATTTAAATTAGTAATTTCGGTTAAAAGTTCTTGATTAACATTAGTTTGAGTATAATTTTCTAGAGGCTCTTTTACTTCCATCTTTTTTTCTTCTTCTACTAAGTCAAATAAACTTACTTGTTTAATACTACTTTTATTATCAGCATCTTCATATTCTTTTAAAATAGCGCTTGCTCTTTTTAGCAGTTCTTCTGGCATTTTAGCAAGACGAGCAACATGGATACCATATGATTTGTCAATTGGACCATTACTTACTTTATGTAAAAACGTTACTGTCCCATTTTCTTCATGAGCCTCAACATGAACATTTTTAATGGTTTTTATCTCGTTTGCTAAGGATGTTAATTCATGATAGTGGGTAGAAAATAATGTTTTACACTTAATATTTTTACTTATATATTCTAAAATGGCTTGGGCTAGACTCATCCCATCATATGTGGCAGTGCCACGACCAAGTTCATCAAACAAAATAAGGGAGTTAGGTGTGGCGTTAGTTATGGCATTGCAAGCCTCTTTCATCTCAACCATAAATGTAGATTCTCCACTAACTAAGTCATCGGAGGCACCTATACGGGTAAATATTTTATCAATAATTGGTAAAGTAGCCTTTTTGGCGGGAACAAAAGAACCAGTTTGCGCCATAATAATAATAATAGCTAGTTGGCGCATAAAAGTAGATTTACCGCTCATATTTGGTCCGGTTATCAAAAGAGTATTAATATTTTCGGGCATAAAGCAATCATTAGGAACATATAGACCGTTACTTACTGCCTCTACTACCGGATGGCGACCATCTTTTATTTTAATTTCCTTTTCTAGGGTTAATGTGGGTCTTACTAAATTATATTCTTCAGCACATACAGCCATGGAAATTAAAGCATCTATTTCACTTAAAATTTCTGCATCTTTTTTTAAAGAAAAAATATGTTCTTTAACTTTATCTTTTATTTCGTTGAACAAATTATATTCTAAATCAATAATTCTTTCTTCCGCATTTAAAATTAAGGCTTCTTTTTCTTTTAAAGCCGGAGAAATAAAACGCTCACAGTTAGTTAAAGTTTGTCTGCGCTCCCAGCCAAAGTCTTCCATAACCATTTTACTTTGACCTTTAGATACTTCAATATAGTAACCAAATATTTTATTGTAACCAACTTTTAAATTTTTGATACCGGTTTCTTCTTTTAGAGTCTCTTCAAAAGAGGCGATGAATTCTTTGCCACCACTTCTAATGCTACGCAGTTCATCTAATTCTTTATTGTATCCTGATTTAATTAAAGAACCTTCTTTAACGGTAACCGGCGGATTTTCAAATACAGCCTGATCTAATAAATTATAAACTTCGGTATTAGGATCTAGTTCGTAATTAAAATTTAATTTTTTGACATCATCAATTATGTTTGGCAATATTCCCAAACTCTTTTTAATTTGTAATAAGTCTCTAGCATTCATATTACCAGATATTAATTTTCCACATAATCTTTGTAAATCGTAAACTTGATATAAATATTCTCTTAGTTCATCTTTAATAATAAATTCAGTGTTAATTTTTTCAATAGCATCATAGCGTTTATTTAACTCCTCAATATCTTTTAAAGGATGAAGAAGCCAACTTTTAAGTTTGCGTGATCCCATCGCTGTTTTACACTTATCTATTAACCATAAAAGACTATACGTTCTTTCTTTTAATCGAATAGTTTCAAACAATTCTAAATTGCGTACTGTATGGATATCCATATTTAAGTATTTATCTTTATCAATAACGTTTATTTCTCTTATATTAGAAATATCTTTCATATTAGTTACAACTAAATAATAGAATAAATGTTTAAGACCAGTAACAAACTTATCATCTAAATCTTTATAAAGATATGGATAATCTTCTTCTAAGTAATGGTTATTATAAGATATTTCAATCCCGTAATTATTTTTTAAAATTTGAATTAAAGAGAGATTACTATTATCAGTTAAAATAACTTCTTTAATTCCGAGGTTGATTATTTCACTAAGTAAGGAATCGTTATTATGCTTTATCTGGCTAACCATACATTCCCCAGTAGAAATATCAGCATAGGTTAATATATAAGTATTACCATAATCTAAGATACTTGCAATATAATTATTATCTTTTGGCTGTATCATTTCATAATCAGTTAGAGTGCCTTTACTAATTACTTGAATAACGCCTCTTTTTACCATGCCTTTGGTGGTTTTAGGGTCTTCTAATTGCTCACATATGGCTACTTTATAACCTTTGTCAATCAGTTTTTCAATATAGGGTTTAACAGAATGAAAAGGTACACCACACATGGGTATACGCTCACTTAAGCCGGCATTTTTGCCAGTTAGAGTTAATTCTAATTCTCTAGCGGCAGTTTCACCATCTTCAAAAAACAATTCATAAAAATCGCCAATCCGATAAAATAATAATTCTTCTAAATGTTTATTTTTAATATCCAAATATTGTTGCATCATTGGACTTAATTCTTCATACTTTACTTCATTTCTTTTCATCTGTACATCACGAAACTTATTGTATCAAATTTAGTATTTAAAGTCCACGCTATATCAATAAGTATTTAGAGTTTTTTAATATTTATTACTTAATTTTCTTTAGAAAATTCCATTACTTCTTATTATTAACGATTAACATCTTTATTTTTTATTATATAAATTTTATGTTTTTTAAAGAAGGCATAAAAAATATCGGTTGGTCCTAAAC
>CAKORQ010000078.1 GCA_934101445.1 uncultured Bacilli bacterium
CTTGTCCTTTTTTTTATTTTTTACGTTAGTACCTAACACTAAAAATAAAAAAAAGTACAAGCCCCTGCTGGTATTTTCTTTATTTTTTTTTCTAAAAAATGCTTGCAGTTTGCTTCGCACCACATATTCCACCAGTAGAAATCGGAGCGAAGCTCCTGCCCTCGGCTTCGCACCAGACATTCCACCAGTATTTTTACCAGTTATTCACTTGTGGACAAGTTGTGAAAAACTATTAACAATGGTAAAAAATGGTCATAATTATTAAAAAAAATTTCTGATATATGAAAAAAAATTTAATATTGGATTGGTACGAAATAAAATAAAGCAATTTAATACCAGCCATAAAGCTAATTAAAATTGCTTTTTTAGCTTTTGTAAGACCTTGTTTTTTCTCTTAACTAGGGTAATATACTTCAAATTATACTTAGCAGACATCTCTATCAGGCTAAGATTATTATAAAAATAATCAATTATTATTCTTCTTTCATCAGGTTTTAAATGAGCTAAAGCAAGTTTTAATTTATCTACATTCAATTTATGAACTACAACAGAATCCAAATCAATTGTATCTTCAATAAAATCGTAATGATCTATACAGATATTACGATTAGTTTTTATAAAACTATAAACATTATTCTTACAAGATTTAATGTAATAAGGAGTGAAAGGATAAGTAGAATCATCATATTTATCTAAACATTTTATTAAAGTTAAATAACATTCTTGCTTTAAATCTTCAAACTCATAAGAATCATTAGAAACAGTTTTTAAAAAATTATTAATAAAAGGGAGATAGTTATTGAATAATTCTATTAAGGCTTGTTGATTTCCATTTTTAGAAAGGATTATTAATTCATTTATATTTTTTAAATCCATTAGTTTCCTCCTAATTTATACTGCTAAAAATATTATAGAAAAAATTAATATAAATGAAAATAAAAGAGATTATATTTAAAATTTGGAAAATTGAAAGTTAGATTAAAAATAAAATTTATGATAATTTTACTGGTAAGAAGAAATTGGAAGAAAAAAATTGTTGTGAAATAATAAAGGAATAGTTATAATAAATGAGAAATATATTTTAGAAAATATTTTTTTGCAACAAAAAAAGGCTTCTTCTAGTTTTGCCGACTCAAGAAACCTTTAGACCTAAAAACAAATTAATAAATTACAACTAATAACTACGAAAAAACCATGTTATTTAGTTCAGCTAAGGAAATAAAAATTAAAAATTAAAAATTAAAACCTAAACCCAAGTTAAAACCCAAATTAAAACCTCAGTTAAAACCTCAGTTAAAACCTAAATTTAAAACCTAAATTTAAAACCTAAATTTAAAAGCTAAAATTTAAAACCTCTGTTAATTTATTAAACGCTTTGTTCATAAACATATTATATTTTAACTGTCGAAATAAGTCAATATAATTTAATATACACTTTTTGGTAGGAAAAAATGAGTATATTTTTTAATTAAATAGAGCTGTAGAGATGTTAATCTACATAAAAAATAACAAGTGTTGAGCTGAATAATCACTTAAAAATAACAGTATGGACTAACCATCCATTGAATCACCGTCAGAGGGTGACGGGCTACCGCACGTTGCTTTTTCGGTGTACTAGAACCGTAAAGACTAATTATCCTCCTACAAGGATAAGCGGAGTGGCTGTCCTGCACACTATGAAAGCCTATGGCAAGTAATAGTGAGAGGAGCAAGCGAGTAGGTGTGGTGCCTACAGGTTATTTTATTGCAGACCTTAAACCTTTGAGCTTGGCTGGTAGTAATACTAGCAGATGAACACGGATACCTCGATATACTATACAAAGTATATTTATCCTTTATCTCTCTCTCAGAATTTCATAAAAAATATGTGGAATTCTGAGAGGGAGAGAAAAAGCCGTGTTCCTGATGCCGACCAAAGTATATGCAAGCTTCAACCCTGCAGTCAATAGCTAAAACTAAAAGATTGCATAGGCTTTGGCGAGGGGGCTAGATAATACTATTTATTAATATATATGTATAACTTATAATAAATAAAGGAATAATAATAATAATAATAAGGAGATGTTTATATGAATGATTACAACTACTATAAAAAGATATGGTGTGAAATGGTTAGTGGCATTGTATTTAAATCTAGGTTAAGTGAGTATAGAAAATTATATGAATACATTACTACTAATAAAGATTACCTTCATGGAGTAAATGTGGGAAAATATGAAGAGCTATTTAAAGACGAGATTGATTATATTATAACCAGCATATCTTTAGGAAAGAAATTAACTAAAGATTATTGGGGTGTTGAATTAAAGATAATTGATGATACGGATCTGCAGAAAGAGTACTATTTAGTTAGAAGAGTAAATAAATTATTTGAAATAGTTTATACTGATGATATTACAAATATTATTAATGCAGATGTTGTAAATGGCTTCAATTGTAATAATTACATTTGTATATATCATAATGAAAGTTCAAGCCATAAGAATTTAATTATAAAAAATAATGATACTCATATCCAGTTGTATGGAACAATTGCATTTTCTAATATTGAGAAAACAAATGTTTCAATAAATTATACTAAGCCTTCCATAGCTCAAATGGTTGAAATAATACAAAACACTAAGTTTATGTTGGGCGACGGTGTTCTGGATTTAAATTATTTAGCAGAAAAACATATATAAATATAGAAATTAACTGCAATATTCAATATAATAATGATTTGGATTTGAAAAAAATTGAAACTTATATTAGTTACTAAAAAAATATTTTCAAAATATAAAAAAGCTAGGAATGAATATTCCTAGCTATCTTTTTTATCATCAAGGTACTTATCTTTAAATTCCATTTTTTCTATTGTTAAAGTTAACTTATTTATAGAATTTGATAGTGTTTCTATTTTACTTTCCATTCGTATTAATAGAAATAATGTAATTGCAATTGGAAAACCCAAATTTGCTATACTCTGGAAAATTGTAGAATCCATTTAAAAATTCCTCCTTTTTTTAAAAAATATTTTTATAATAAATAGTATAGAATTGTAAATTTTATAAGCAAAATTGGAAATGATAAAAAAGGGGTGTTTACATTTATGGGAATAAATTACAAGGTAATAGCTACCAACGGAATAATTGAATATGAGGACTTGAGTGCTGGTAAAAATGGAAAAAATTTAAAAAACTTTTTTTTACCGAAAGTGAAAATAAATGCAGATAAGGACAAGATTTACATTGTACTAAAAGCTATTTCTGAAGTAATGGACAAGCCAGTAAATAATTTCTATATTCAAGAAAAATTTGAAATCGTGGAGGTAGAAAATGAATAATATTGTTTATACTTTATATTTAGATTTTAAAAATGAAAATGAAAAGCTTGTTAGATTTAGAATCCCACAAGTACCAGGTGATTTAGATAAAGATAAAATAATAAATTTAATGAATATTTTTATTGAAAATCAAGATATTTTTGATTTGGATAGCAGACTTGTAGAAAGTCTTGGAGCTAATATAGAAGGTAGAACCAACAGCACTATTAAATAAATAGTAATATTAAATATAAAAAAATTATAATTTTTCTTATTTCAATATATATTTATATGAAATGTTATTAAATAAATTATTTTTATATTAATAAAACCAATAAAGAGGTGATTTTATGGCAGTTACAAGAGATAGTAAGACTACTACTTTATCAATTGAAATTGAAAACGGAACTGATAGCAAGGGCCAAACAATTTATAAAAAGAAAACTATTACTTCAATCAATGAACAATTAACAGACGATATTTTATATGCTTTTGCTGGCCAAGTAGCAGGAATCCTATCAGGTGAACATAGATACTACTATGTAAATGATACTTCTATGCTAAAAAACTCATAGTAAAAAAGGAGGGATAATACATGAGCTATACTTTACAAATGGTTTTTGAAACAATTGTTGGAGAGCAAATCACTTACTCTATTTCAGATGTAAGAACTGATTTAACTCAAGAAGAGATAAGTACATTCATGGATTTTATTATAACTAATAATGCTATTACTACTTCTAAGGGTAAAGTAACAAAAAAGGTTAAAGCTACTGTTGTTCAAAAAACTCAAACTAGCTATAACTTTGCTGAATAGTTAAAATTATAGAGGGGTTAACCCTCTATTTTTTTTATTACTTGGAGGATTTAATATGAAAGGTTTAAGGGGATTTGATGAACATCTAAAAAAATTAATGTTGAAAAAACATATTACTCCATATCAATTATCAGCCAAAACTGGAGTTTCAAAAAGTTATATATATGCGTTATGCAATGGGACTAATACAAACCCCTCAATTGAAGTTTGCAGGAGAATAGCTTTTAGTTTAAATATTGAACTTATTGAGCTAATTGATGTTAAAATAGATTTGAAAGAAGGTGTTAATAATGACTAAAAATAATTTATCTATTGACTTTAAAAACCAAGAAGTTGACAAAGATAAAGTTGAAGCAGTTACTAAATTCTATCAGGAAAAAAGAAAAAATGATGTAAATGCTACAGTTAACAGAGGTAATAAAGGTATTTCTATTAGAATTAATAAATAGTTTGGAGCAATTTCTTTGACTGGTATTCCCGCCCGCCCTCCCGGTCGCCACCATATTCACGGCACCAAAGGTTTGCGGGAATATAAAATTTTGAGGTTGGCCGTGAATATGATAGGCTCGTGTTCTAACATTTTCGTCCTAACTACCCACCCTCCCACCCGGAAGGTCGCAAAAAAAAATATCTCGGATCCGTGGGGAGGAGATATTTTTTTTGCTCGTGTTCTAACATTTTCGTTCTATCTTCCCAGCCCACCCACCCTAAAGGAGATAATATTTTTGCTATTACAATTACTACTTATAGTATTAAATTTTTGCTTTAAAATTATTCGTTATTCTTTAATGTTGATAATATGCTTTATATTACATATAATAATTATTATATATAAACTAAAGCACATTTTAATTTTATCTTTAATAACATCAGCCTTTATTATATTATTCCTAATTATTTTAAAATAATTTTGTCTGCCTATATCTGCCACCCGAAAAAGTGCAGGTTATTAGCCATAATTCTAAGGCTCTATGACTCTCTCAGGCCTTCGAGCCTCCTATAGCCTAAGAATTATTGGGCATTAAACTAGCCCTTTTTTCGGGTACCCGGCAGGGCAGTTGCTCTAAGCATTGTGTTGGACATGAAGTCCAAGCCATTGCTCCAAGGCCTTAAATCTACGCTTGTCCTTGCTGCTACATCAAAAA
>CAKORQ010000079.1 GCA_934101445.1 uncultured Bacilli bacterium
TTTAGGGGCTGTTACTGATGAAAATGGTGATATTAAAATAGTAGAAGTAAATCAAGCCGAAAACAGTTTAGAAGACATATTATTGAAAGAAAATGAAATAGAAAATATCCAAAATACAATATGTTCCTTACAAGCAGACTTGATGAAAAAAAACGTTTGCAAAATGGCTGCAATAATCTTTGGACTTATTTTTATTTTTACCTCTTTGCCATTTTCGGTATGCTTTATTTTAGAAGAAACAAGCTATCCTTTTTGGACCTTATTAAAAATAACTCCATTTATTTTTGAGGGAATTATACCATTTACATTTGTTGGTAACCCAATTACTTTTGCTAAAAATTTAAAAATACTTAAAGAAAAGATAATTACTACTAAAGAAAAGTTAAAGATAAAACAAAAAGAGTTAGAAGACTTAAAAAAATTAAGTGAATTTAAAAAGAGAGATGAATCTCTTAATATAATTAATTCTAAAAAAGATGAAATAAAATCAACAAAAGAAATCGAAATGACATCGGCTTACTCTCTAAACAATAATAGTTTTCCTAGGGAAAAAGTTCGAGTATTAAGACTGGTTCCTAAAAACAGTGTTTCAAATAATAATAAATAGAAAGATTAAAATTACCAACCAGGGATTATAAGATAACAATTTGGAAAATGTACCAGATGAAAAAATAAAAGCTAGAAATTGCTAATAACATAGGCTTTTTCTAGGTTTTTTCTAACTAAATCTTAATAAAGTTTGTAATTTTTTTATAACCTTCTTTTCAATTCGAGAAATATAAGACTGACTAATAGATAATTTATCAGCAACTTCCTTTTGCGTATATTCTTTAGTATTATAAAGACCATAACGCATAATCATTATTTCTTTATCTCTAGAATCTAAATTTTTAAGTTCTCGCTCTAATAAAACTTTTTCTTCTTTACTTTCATATTCATCGGCAACTAAGTCTGAATCTGTTCCCATTACATCTTCTAAATGTAGTTCGTTACCTTCACTATCGTAATTTAAAGCATCTTCTAAACTTATTTCCGTTTTCCGACGTTTGTTTTTTCTGATATACATTAATATTTCGTTAGCAATACATCTCGAAGCATAAGTAGCCAGTTTAATATTTTTATCTATTTTATAAGTATTAATCCCTTTTATTAAACCAATAGAGCCAATAGATACTAAATCCTCCAAAGGATAACCAGTTGACTCATACTTTTTGGCTAAGAAAACAACTAGGCGAAGATTATGTTCAATTAAAATATTTCGAGCCTCTATATCTCCAGTTTTGGCTTTAACTAAATAAGATAGTTCCTCTTCTCTATTTAATGGTGGGGGTAATTTATCATCACTCCCAATAAAAAAGACTTCACTATACTTTCTTTTTAATAATTCAATAATTTTTTTAAACATTTAATTCCTCCAATATTTCTAAATTTATAATACAATCACTACTATTAATCATTATTTTACTATCCATAAGACCAATTAAAAAGTTAGTATATTCCTTACCTTCAATAACTAATTTTTCTGGTCTAATGCATTCTACTAACCCTTTATTATTTAAAGAGTGATATGGGACATAAATCGGAGTTCTAATTCTAACTACGCCTTTTAGTAATTTCTTATTAACTAAAATCACCCATTTTTTAGTTATGGGGTCTCTTAATTTATTGCCTGTATCAACAAATCCGGTTAAAGATAACTTTCTTTTATTTTTAAAATAAATAGTTAAGGGATATGTTTTACTAATAATAGTCTTCATATTCAAGTTTTGTTTAATATATAAATAAAGTATTAAAGGTACTAATAGTAAAATAAAAAGGTAAGATAAGTTATTTAATTTTAAGTAATAAATAAATCCTCCTAGAATAATACTTACCATATAAAAATATAAGATATTAGTAGTTGTATAAAAGATATCTTTATATTTAAAAGTAAAAATATTTAAGATAATACTTACTTCTAATTTTAAAAGAATAAGTAAGTACTTATTAGATAAAAGAAACCCCAATAAACTAAGTTCTCCTAATAAAGATACTAATAGTATTTTTTGAAGAGATATATTTCTTTTTAAAGTTGTATTAACAGTTAAAAGAATTATAGAATCAAAGAAGTAATTAAGTAAGATAACTAAATCGATATAGATAGTCATAAAAAGTCACCTATAACTACTATATATGGTGACTTTTAAATATTTTGTCATTTTTTGGTTTAATCATATGATTTTATATCAAGATTTACCTTTACTTAGTTTCTCTTAAATGTCTTTTTAATAGGAAAGCCATGAAATAAGGGAAAGTATAAAATTTACCATTAAAACCGATGTTTTTATTACATAGTTTAATCCCCTACTTAATATCTTTATACTTGTCACTGTCAATCAGATAATTTAATGATATAGTCGAATTATCATTGGCTTTTACAGCAACAACATATAGCATATTTTTCTAACATTTCAGTATCTTTCCACACATTTTCCAAACGTTTTTAGACTGCTTTTACACATTTTTCTAATAATAACTTTTTTTATTAACTCTTTAAAACTAACTTTAATAACCCTTAATTCTTAAGTTTATAATCCAATTTTCAAAAAAAGACGATATAAGCGCCTTAAATATAATTAATCTTTCGGATTTAAGAACAAAGTTACTAAAAATGCACATATTACCGCGCCACAGATACCAGCCGAAGTGGTACTTAAAAGATTAGTAAACATTCCTAAAATGCCTTTTGTATGAAAGCCCTCTAAACAGGCCTGATATAACAAATTACCAAAACTTGTAATAGGAATAGATGCTCCAACCCCTACTTTTTCTACCAGCCAAGGATAGATATTAAAAAATGATAAAACCGCACCAAGACTAACAAATAAAGAAGTAATATGGCCAGGAGTCAAATTAGTATTATCTAAAATAAGTTCCCCAATTAAACATATAACTCCCACGAATAAGAATGAATATAAATAAATCATAAAACCTCCAGAGAAATGGCATGACAAATTGCGGGTATCTCTTCATGTTGATTAACTAAAGTTGGCGAATGAAGAGCCCCAGTAGCCAGTAAAAGTATTTTTTTATATTTTTTACTAGGAATAATTTTATTAAAAATTACTAAAGGTAAAGTAACAGGACCAGAAGAGCCAGAATTTTTAAAATCTTTTTCCTTAAATAACATTGATCCCGCATCTTGATAGTTAGATAAATTTATATTATAACGTTTTAATATTTCTAAAAACAACTTTGCCCCCGTCCTTCCTAAATCCCCAGTTATAATTAAATCATAAAAACTAGGTTCAATTTTTAATTCCTTTAAATGGTCAATTAAAGTTTTAGCGGCCGCCGGAGCCATGACGGCTCCCATATTATTGGCATCGGTTATACCATAGTTAATAGACTTTCCAATAGTAGCAGCATTTATTTTTATTGTTCCCGTACTTCCTAAAAGTACCCCTACACTTCCGGTGGCGGTGGTTGTACTTCTTTTAAATTTAGGGGCTCCATATTCAATGGGATAGCGAAATTGTCTTTCAGCAACCTCGGTATGACTACTAGTTAAACAAATACCATTTTTTATTTTTTTACTTTCTAAAAAGTTACTCATGATAATTAGGGCTTCATTAAAACTAGCACAGGCAGAATAAACTCCTAAATAAGGAATGCGGTACTTACTTAAAGTAGAATTAGTTAAGGCTAACTGATTAGAAAGTTCTCCACTAATAAGTAAATCTATCTTATTTTGGAGATCATTTCGCTTCTGTAAATTATCAATAACCGTACTTTGCATTTTCATCTCGGCTCGTTCAAAAGTCTTTTCGCCAAAATAATGATCAGATATAACTTGATTGTATTTTTTTATCGGACCTAGAGTTTCATTGGTACTAGCAATAATATACCAATCTTTAATATAAACATTATTAAATTTTAAACTAGCCATGAAGCACCACCTTAACTACCGTAAGTAAAAAAGCACTGATAATACCATATAACAATACCGAACCGGCTAGTTTAAATATATTGGCGCCCAACCCAGTAATTAAACCATCTTTTTTATATTCTAAAGCGGCTGAGGTTACGGAATGAGCAAAACCGGTAATGGGTATTACTAAACCACACCTGGTCTTACTAACCCAATTATCAAAAAAACCAAGGCCGGTAAATAAACTAGATGTAGCAATAATAATTAGAATAGTCCAAATGTTGGCATCTTTTGTACTAATATTAAACTTCATTAAGATTTGATAAATAAAACAAGCAAGAATGCCAATAACTCCACCTACAACAAAAGCAATTAAAGCATGTTTTAACTTATCTTCACTAGGAGTATATTTTTTTACTAACTTCGCATATTCTTCTTTATTCATAAAAAGAACCTCCATAGTTATTATGGAGATTTTCTAAAAGTTTTATACTTCACTATAAGTTTTTTTTAGTTTTTTTAAATTTTTAGAAAGAATACGCGAAATACTTACTTGCGACATATTAAAAGTTTTCGCCAGTTCTTCTTGGGTATAATCATTAAAATAACGTAAAAGGATAATTTCTTTATCAGGACTTTCTAAAGTATTTATCATACTTTGAAGATCAAGAGTTACATCAAGGTTTAAAGGTTTAGAAGCAAGTTTATTATAAAGACTAGTCTCAGAATCTCTTAATTCATCTAAACTGATGGTGGTATCTAGACAATTTAAGGCACTGGTTGCTAAGGTCTCATCTAAATTTAAATATTTTACTACTTTGGGGAAGGGAGTATCAGTTTTATAAAGTTGGTCTAAGTATTCTTTAGTTTTCAAAATCAACTTAGCCATTTTCAAAACTTCTCTAGGGAGGACTTATGGCTTTTTTCATCCGGGCTAACTCATACATTTCACCAAAGATATAAGTATAAGCAAAACTAGAAAACTTGGTATTAGAATCGTTCTTGTAATGTTGATAGGCTTTAAAAAGACCAATTCGCCCCACATGATATAGTTCTTCTTTATCAACATTATAGAAATTTTGGGCTATTTTCTTTACTAACCCCTCACAGCTACTTAATAGTTCGTCCATATTTTCACCTGTTTAAAGAATACTATAAATTTTAATGATTTTAAAGGCTTTCGACAAGACTTCTAATAACTGTTAAAAAAATGACAACGTACTATCTTTAATTTCAAATTTTAAAAAAAGACTATTTGTGCTGTAGCATA
>CAKORQ010000080.1 GCA_934101445.1 uncultured Bacilli bacterium
TGCTATCTATCAAGAATTACAAGATAATTATGCTAATAACTTATATCTTTCTAATAAAGTGTGGAAAAGGGTTAATTTGTTAAGTTATTATGGTTATATGTACGATGGGCATGAAGATGATAAATGGTATGCTATAACTCAAGTGTTAATATGGAAAACTGTAAATCCCGATTATGACTTTTATTTTACCAATACTTTAAACGGTAAAAAGCAAATCGGGGCTTACCAAAAAGAAATAAATGAAATAGAAGAACTCATTGTTAATCATGAAAAAAAGATAAGTTTCATTAATGATGAAATAAAGGCCAATATCAATTCCAATCTAATCATTGAGGATAAAAATAAAGTTTTGGAAAATTATGAAATTCAAAATTCCACTCTACCAGCCACCATTAAAGGAAATTTTCTAACAATTAAAACATCTTCGATGGCAAAAGAAAGTATCACCCTAATTAGAAAAGATAAAAAAAATTTAGCTAAACCTATAATATATAAACATAATGATTACCAAAATATCCTCGCTACTGGCACGTTTGAGCCTTCTATTATCAATATAACTATCAATGTAGAAGGTATAGCCCTTAAAGTAACTAAGACTGATTATGGTACTCATAAGCCCCTTAAAATAGCAAACTTAAAGTTTAAAATTAAAGATTTAAGTACCAATGAATATATTGAAAATCCTGATAATAAAGATGATAAATATATCTTTTTAACTAATGAATTTGGGTATTTTGTAACGGCTAAAACTCTAAATTATGGTAAATATGTTATTTTTGAAGAAGATAATAATTTAGATGGATATATATGGAACAAAGAACCATTAGAAATCAACTTGACCAAAGAAAACGTAAAAACTGGCGATGATAACAGTCTTGTCCATGAAACTCAATTTTCTAATAAACGAATTAAAGGAAAAATTGTAGTAACAAAATTAGGGGAAAATTTTAATCCTGATAATAATAATTTTAATTATTCCTTTAAAAATCTAGAAAACGTTACTATCGCTTTATATGCTAAAAATGTAATTAAAGATATAGACGGCAATGTTATTTACCCTAAAAATGTGGAAATTGCTCGTGGTCTAACCGATAAAGATGGTAAAATTATTTTTGATAATCTTTATCTAGGCAATTACTACTTAAAAGAAATAAAAAATAATGATATTTATCAATCAGATAATAAAGAATATGATATTGCTTTAACAAGTGAGGAAAAAAAGGAAACTATTGTTAAAAATATTACCATCAAAAATTATTTGAAAAAGGGTAGTATTATAATTAACAAGATTAATAGCCTAAATAGTGAACCTTTAAGTAATGCTAAAATTGGACTTTTTAATAGCAATAATGAACTTTTAAAAGAAGCTATTACTGATAATTATGGTAAAATAACTATTGAAGATGTAGCCCTAGGAACTTACTACATAAAAGAATTAGAAGCCCCACCTAAATTTGCTATAAAAAGTGATATTATAAAATTTAGCATTACCAGTGATAAAGAAACAATATATATAGATATTCCTAATGACCCAATAATATCGATTCCTGATACTTATAGTCCTAAAAAATGGGATATAGAATTATTATTTTTATTAGAAAGTATTACGCTCATATTATGGACTTTAAAAATGCGAAAAATATTAAAAAAATAAAAACAATAATCTTAATTATCTTTATCACTTTAATCAATAGTTTATATATTATTATGAGAAGTTCTATTCCAACTAACAAAGTTTTAACAAAAGAGACCATAGAAGAGGAGTATTATCAAAAAGACCAAGAAAATTTAAATTTTAAAGAAGAGAAACCATTAAAAACCCCAACTAGTATTTTGGAAATACCCAAAATTAATTTAAAAGAATCTATTCCTGATATTAATAGTACTCAAAATAATGTTAATAAAAATATATATGTTGTTAAAGAAACGATTTTTCCCGGTACTGGTAAAACCAGTCATATAATACTAGCGGCCCATTCTGGGTATAATAAAATATCCTTCTTTAAAAGACTACCGGAATTAAAAAAAGATGACATTATAAATTTTTACTATAAAAATAAGCAATATACCTATAAAATTGTTCAAGCAAAAGAAATAGAGAAAAACGGAACCATGATTTGGGAATCAACTTTTAAAGACGATATAACCCTTATAACCTGTTTAAAGGGAACAAACAAACAAATTGTTTATCAAGGAATATTAACTTATACTAGCAATCTTTAAAAAGAAATGATATCATATTACACCGAGTGATATATTATGAAAAATTATAAAAAATTATTATTAGAACAATTAAAAGCCCAAAGAAATTATATTGAAATATATTGTAGAACAAAGAACAAAACTGATTTAAGGATTATTAGTCATTTAGAAAAAACGATAAATTGTAAAGATATTTTAACTAAAAATGAATTTGATAATTATGATGAAGAAATGGTAAAAATAGATACAAGAATTTCCAAAAGGACAATAAGTCTAAAAAAACAATTTAAATAAAAGTAAAAAATATTAAGGTGTCATTATTAAAAAAATATGTTATGATAGAAACGAAAGTAGGAGTAATATGATTAATAATGATGAAAATGCAAATTTTTCTTGTAAAATAGATTGGCTTGATGATATTTATTTAGGAACTAAAGAGTCGCAAGGTATTAGAAATGCCACTAATGCTATTAAATTTGTCTTATTTGATGATATAAGTGTCTTACCAGATGGTTTAAAATATAATGACAAATTTGAATTTATTTCTGCCAGAAGAGGTGGGCGTAGTAAAGCCAAAATGCTAACTTCTATAGATTTAATTCAAATTCTATGTAAATATGCGATGCAATCATTCGGCATTAATAACAAAGATTTTTCTTTAGGATATGATGATTATTTAAACGCCCTAAATCATAAAATAACTTGTGATTATACCCCAGATTTTGCCGTAGAAATAACTGCCTTTGCTTGTTTAGATAATATCTATGCAGCTTATAATTTGTTAAAAAATAATAAGAATTTAAAACTTGTTTTAGTAAATGCTCTAATAAATGAAAGATATATCGAAAATAAAATGTTGATGTTAAATCGTTTCGATGGCTATCTTATAAATGAAAATATTAGTGCTGAAGATAAAGAAAAGTACTTAGATAACTTTATAGAATTAGATACTTATTTTTATAAAATTCAAACTAGAGATTCCGAATATTTAGAATATATTAATGCATTATAAATTTTTGAAGTAGTATCAAATAAGTATTTTGACTGTTTAAGAAAATTACTACTTTAAATTTTCAATAATCAATGTTAAACTATAAGTGTTTAAGGGAGTAGTGTCAAATGAAAAAAATAATTGAAGAGTTTAAAAAATTCATTATGCGAGGTAACGTTATTGATTTAGCCGTCGGTGTCGTAATGGGCAATGCTTTTTCTAAAATTGTTAGTTCTCTAGTTAATGATATAATGATGCCAATAATCGGGATAATTATCGGTGGTCACGATTTTAGCAATTTATCCATAACTGTTGGGACAGCCAAAATTATGTACGGAGCCTTTATTCAAAATATAATTAATTTTCTTATCATCGCTACATCAATCTTTATCTTTATAAAAGTTATTAATGCTTTAACTCATAAAAAGGAAGAAATAAAAGAAAAAGAGGCTCAAAAAGAAGAAGTAAAAGTTAGCGAAGAAATACTACTTTTAAGAGAAATAAGAGACTCTTTACAGAACAAAAGCACTAAGAAAAACTAATCCTAGTGCTTTTATTATTTATTTAAAAACATAGCGGCATAAGAGGCGACAATTCCTCCAATCATAACTATTAACATAGTCCATACAACTATCTTTTGAGCTTTTTTTGACATTACCAAATACCTTCTTTCAATAATTAATTACTATTATTTTAGCATAAAAAGAACTGCTTGCCAATATACTTATCATAGGTGATAACGTTGAAATATTTAAAAAAGCACAGCAACATAGTAACTTTTCTTCTAACTATCTTGGTAATTGGGGTAATTTTAGGGCTGATTTTAGGAATTAAGCAAGATACTATTTTTAAAAATGATGTTGTAACCAGTCTTAATGGTTTACAAAATTTACTTTTAACAAAGAAAATAAATAATATATTAAATCATTTTATAACTTTTTCTATCTTGATTGTTACCTCTTTTATAGTGCCATTATTCTTTTTAAATTATATTATTATTTTATTTAAAGGTTTAAGTATTGGTTTTACTCTTTATATTTTTACTATTACTTTAGGTTTTAAAGGTTTTTTCTATGGCTTAATATATAATTTAATTACTAATTTATTATTTTGTCTTATATATATTTTTCTAATAATTAGGGGAATGAATATAAGTAAAAATTTTATTAGTTTTATATTGACTCACGATAATAAGTGGATATTAAATGTTAAAAATACGCTACTTGGAATAATTATTTTGATAAGTGTTTGCTTGGGATATGATATTGTTTTATTCTTATTTTCTAATTTTGTAATAGATAAGTTAATTTGGCTATTTTAATAGACTTTATGAGACTAATTTGATAAAATAATTTGCAGGAAGTGGTTATATGAAAACTGTAGTAGTAGGAATGAGCGGGGGAGTTGATTCTTCAGTTTCCGCCTATCTTTTAAAAAAACAAGGATATAATGTTATAGGATTATTTATGCGTAACTGGGATGCGGCACTAAACAATGACATAGAAGGCAATCCTACTTTTGGAGAAAATATTTGTCCCCAAGAACAAGACTACAATGATGCTAAAATTGTTTGTGAACAATTAGACATTCCTTTACATCGTGTAGACTTTATTAAAGAATATTGGGATAATGTTTTTAAATATTTTCTTAATGAATTAGAGAAGGGGAGAACTCCTAATCCTGATTTAATGTGTAATAAATATATTAAATTTGATTTATTTATTAAAGAGGCTAAAAAGTTAGGAGCCGATTATATTGCAACTGGTCATTATGCAAGAATTAAAGATGGAGAATTATTAAGAGGAGTTGATGATAATAAAGATCAAACTTACTTTTTGTCTCAACTTAGCAAAGAACAACTTAGAAATGTTTTATTTCCTGTTGGGGATATCAAAAAAGAAGAAGTTAGAAAAATA
>CAKORQ010000081.1 GCA_934101445.1 uncultured Bacilli bacterium
GTTTAATAAAATAAATTGTAAGTATAGCGAGTGTACAAAGTATTAAAGATACTAAAGATATTATTTTTTTCATATTTTCCTACTTTCTAAATAAATATTAAATCAATTACTTAATTTAAAAATTAATTTACATCTATAAAGATGTATACAGGCTACATATAAAAAGATGTGTGAGATTATTCTTTTAAAGCAGGAATAATTATGGATATTTCAAGGCTAAAAGAAATAAGAGAAGATAGAGATTATAAACAAAGTGATATTGCCAAGGTACTCGGTACGACTCAACAACAATATTCTAAGTATGAATTAGGTATTCAGGTGATTTCTGTAGAAAGATTAGTAAAACTTGCTAAATTTTATAATACTAGTGTAGATTATTTACTTGGTCTTACTAATGAAAGAAAAGCGTACCCAAGAGTAAAATAATAATATACTTAAATATCTTATTAATATTTTGTAAAAAACAGTTGACAAATTAGCATGATATTAATATAATGTTAATAACGAAAGAGAAAGAACTCTTTCTAAAAAATATATATTGTATTAATAAAATGTTAATAACAATATTGAGGAGGGTTTTATTATGAAAGAAGATTTAAGAAATGAAAAGGAATTGGTTATCATTTTAAATGATAAAATATGTGAAGAAAAAGTTGGATCGGATTTAAAAGCATATTTATATTATGCCATTTTAGATGAAAAAAGTGTATTTTTTATAAATACAGATACCTCAAAATCTTTTGAAAAAAGATTAGAAGAGAAGAGATATAGTGATATGTATTTTGGTCACGGAGTATCTGAAAGACCAATTATTACTAGTGGATATTTTAAAGATAAAAAAGAATTACTAAACGAGCATAAAGAAAAATATAAAGAATTATATATTGATGAGTTAGATGCTAGAAATAATTTTGATAAAATGGAAGAACTATTAAGACTTCTAAATGGAATGACTGATTTAGAAAAAATTAGTATCGTTGGTGCCTATCTTGACAAAGAAATTGCTAACTTGACAATTTTGCTTAGAAGATATTTTCGTCATCAAAATAGAAATATTACTCTTAGAGTATCCTCAGAAATTACTGTTTCAAAAGGGACTTCTTTTGATAGCTTTGGCGATGGGTTATGCTATGGCAATTATATGAAGCTTTTAAATGCTATGGCTATAGATGGTATCGTAATTGATAGTAGTTTGTATAAGATGAAGTTTGTAAGAAGACGTCATCTTTAGATAAAAATATAAAATTAACAATCAGGAGTGATTATGATGAATTTCGAGTTAAATAATAATGAATTAATGGCAATTATAAAAAAATATTATGTAGAAAATCATGGCTTAGATGTAGAAGTACAAATTAAAGACCGGACATGCGGGGATATTTATTATGGCACTAGCTATGAGAAAAGAGCAGATATTACTCAAAAAATTAATGTTTTTGGGTTAGATAAACTAGCAACTGAAACATTAGATATGGGAGATATAGAAAAAATCTTGAACAAAAGTATTGATGATGATTATACAGTTAAATCATTGAATTGTTTTAAAGGAAAATTATCAATTGATTTTGACATAAAATCTAAAAAAAGAATTAGAACTTTATAGTTATTATATATATGATTAATAAATTAATGCAATGTTGATAATAAAAAAGATAAAAAATCTTTCTAAAAAAGCATGTGCTGTTATTAACAAAAAGATAATAACAAAGGTGAGGAGGAATAATATGAAAACAAATTTAATAGAAAAGGAGCAAGCAGTATTCGTTATTGATATGAATAATGGATTTTGCGAAGAAGGGGCTTTAGCTGACAAAGGTATTAAAAGAATTGTACCTGAAATAATTCAAATTATCAGAAATAATATGGAAAACAATGGAGCACTATTTATAGTTAATGATAAACATACAAAAGATAGTGTGGAATTAAAAAGATATCCAGAACATTGTTATACGGAAGAAGAAAGCAGAACCATAAAAGAATTAAAGATATATGAAGAGTATGCTGATGCATTGTTTTATAAAAATTCAACATGTGCTTTATTTGCACCGAATGTAATGCCGACTTTAATAAGTATGACTAACTTAAAAAGAGTAGTTATAGTTGGCTGTTGTACAGATATTTGTATTAAAAACTTTGCTATAGCTTTAAGAAATTTCTTTGATGAAATTAATTATGATGTAGAAGTAGTGGTGTATAAAGATGCTGTAGAAACATTTGATAATGATTTACATAAAAGAGAAAAATGTAATGAGATTGCTTTCCAAGATATGGAAAATAATGGGATAAAACTAGTAAGAAGTAAAGAAAGAGAAGGTAGATAATTATGAAAAATAATAATATTGCAATGATGACAGATTTTTATGAATTTACAATGGGATATGCTTATTATAAAGCAGGACGAAAGGATGAAATAGCAGTTTTTGATGCATTCTATCGTAAAAATCCTTTTAAAACAGGATATGGAGTAATGGGAGGCGTTGATAAGATTATTGATTTTATTAAAAACTTTCATTTTACTGATGAAGATATAGAATATTTAAGAAGCACTAAACAATTTCCAGAAGATTACTTAGAATATTTAAGAAATTTAAAATTTACTGGAAGTATTTATGCGGTACCAGACGGTACGCCAGTATTTCCTAACGAACCTTTAGTAAGTGTTAAAGCTCCAATTATTGAAGCTCAACTTGTTGAAACTATTTTATTAAGTTACTTAAATGCTAATATTTGTTATACGACAGCAGCAAGAAGAGTAGTAGAGGCCGCTGGTAATATTGGCATCATGGAATTTGGAGCACGTCGTGCTTTAGGTGTAGAAGCTGCGGTAGATGCCAGTAAATGTGCTGTAATTGCTGGCTGTGTAGGAACTTCTAATACTTTAGCAGGTCAAATTTATAATATTCCAGTTCTAGGAACAATGGCACATAGTTTAGTAACAGAGGCTAATAGTGAGTATGAAGCGTTCTTAAATTATGCTAAAGCTTATCCAAATAATTGTGTATTACTTGTTGATACTTATGATACTTTAAAAAGTGGCGTACCAAATGCTATTAAAGTAGCTTATGATTACTTAATTCCTAATGGATATCGCCTAAAAGGTATTAGAATTGATTCTGGCGATTTAGCTTATCTATCAAAAACAGCTAAGAAAATGTTAGCAGATGCTGGACTTGATGATGCTAAAATTTGTCTATCTAATGGTTTAAAGGAAGATACAATTAAATCTTTACTAGACCAGGGTGCTGTAATTGATAGCATTGGTCTTGGTGATAATATTGTTTTACCAGATAATGCTAGAGTTGGTTGTGTTTATAAAAATGTTGCTGTGTTAAAAAATGATAAATATGTTTCAAAAATCAAAGTAAGCGATGATATTTTAAAAGCTATAACACCAGGTTATAAGAGATTATACCGTTTCTATGATAAAAATACCGGTTACGCTTTAGGTGATTTACTAGCTTTACAAGATGAGGAAATTAATAAAGAAATTTATACTTTAATTGACCCAACTAATGAAGAAAATACAACAACTTTAAGTAATTATAGAATAAGAGAATTACAAGAACCAGTTGTCTTAGACGGTAAAATTGTTGTTCCTGATAAAACTATTACGGAAAAACAAGCTTATTGTAATAGTGAAATGCAAACATTATATCCGGAGGTTAAAAGATTATGTAATCCTCATGAATACTATGTTGACTTAACAAGAAAACTTTTAGAACAAAAGAAAACTTTAATTAGAGAAGCTAAAAGTCATTCTGTATCTCTTCTTGGATATGGATTTGGTAATAAAGTAGAAGAAAATAATGAAAAAGGCAAAAGCTTAACTAGAAGTTTAACAAATGCCTAAAAGTAAATAATAAGGATAAAAAGGGGTTAAATATTAATTTATAAGAAAGTGAGAATAAAATTTATGGATATTAATGAAATAGAAATTACTAATAAAGAGTTAATTGGTACTTATGGAACTGGTTATTTAACTAAAAAAGTTTATAAAATAACTTTAAATAATGGTAAGACTTATCTTAGTGAACAAATTTTAAAAAAAGGTGGTAATGGCAATGCTGTTGTAATAATTGGTCTTGCAGATAAAAGTGTCATTTTAGTAAGGGAATTACGCCCTAATATTGGTACTTTAGTAACAGAGTTTCCTGCTGGAATGATTGAAAATAATGAAGAGCCAGTTAAAACGGCAAAAAGAGAATTAGAAGAAGAAACTGGTTATACTAGTGATGATATTTCTTTAGTAGAGTGGCACTACCAAGACCAAGGGTGCAGTAAAGCTAAAATTTATACTTTCTTAGCTAGAAATTGTTATAAAAATTGTGAACAAAAATTAGATGATGATGAAGTTTTAAAACCTTTGATTGTACCAGTAGAAAAATTAGATGTGATGTTTTTAGAAGATATTTTTAAAGATGCTAATTCAAAGATTGCTTATTTTACTTTAAAAAGAAACTTAAGCTTAAAATAAATTGGTGGAATGGTATTAGTAAATTGTTAGAATAATTTTAGTAAAAATTGAAATTATGCTTAAAGAAGATATTAAACTAAAAAATGGTAAAGTGTAGTGTTATAAAAATAAAAAGTATAAAGGATAAAAAAATTAAATAATAAAAAGCGTAATTAATAAAAATTTATATAAGACGTTTATAAACTGGAAAATGCATAATAAAATATATATCTAAGCGAATCTATAACTTTAGTTATAGTAAACATAATTAATAAGTATTTTTTCTCTGATATTTTATAATTTATAATAATTTTAATCTTAAATTATGTATGTAAGGTGGATAGTTTGAGAAATAGTTAATAAAAAAATAAATATTGAAAAGAGAAATGTATGAAAAAGAAAATTTTGTTAGATATAGACGAAGTATTTTGCTTCTCTGGATATGTAGAATTAATTAATGAGTTTTTACACACTAATTATACTGTTGATGATTTTTCCGAATACTATATTAGTGATATAGCTATTCCTAAAGAAAGAAAAAAAGAATTTTATGAATTTATTAGTAAGAGAAAT
>CAKORQ010000082.1 GCA_934101445.1 uncultured Bacilli bacterium
TAAAATCAAAATAAAGTAATAATTATATAAATGCTGATAACTTAAGAAAAAAAGATAGTTTTCTAAAAAATTGAAAAAAATTAGTTAAAAACGCTATTTTTTACTTGCAAAAATAATATCTCTATGGTAAGATTAATTTGTTGTTGACGACTGGGGGATTAGCTCAGCTGGCTAGAGCACCTGCCCTGCACGCAGGGGGTCAAGGGTTCGAATCCCTTATCCTCCACCAGTTAGATTATTAAAGTTCTGTAATAGGAACTTTTTTTGTTTCTCAAATTTAGTATTTAGAAATAAATAGTTTGTGATATAATCAAGGCAAGGGAGAACTATTTATGAACAATGCTCAAGATTACTATACACTAGCCGAGATTATAACAGGCTTAAGAGGTGAATACCGGAATAATCAAAAAATATTGCAGGAAATATTAGAATTAACTGAAATAAATACACCATTTAAAACAAAACCTAAAATTTATTTTGTATTGGTAAGGTATAATCATAGCCAAAGCATCAGGTTAGAACTAGAAACAACGCCACCAATTAAATACAGGGTTAAAAAAATTTTAATGGAAAAATGCGGCTTTCAATATCAAATTCCATTCATAATTTATCCGACATTTACTTTAAAAGATACTAATGCTCGTTTAGATTGGGAGTATTCATCTGTATTTGGTGAGAACTGTAATAAAAATATTTCCATACATATTACTGATGAAGAAAAAATGCGCTTTTTAGTTACCAAATTAAAAAATACTTATATGTATAATTTTAATGAAATATTTGGCGATGTTAATAATGGTCAATTCTTAATATTTGGCGGCAGTTATATAGAACTAGGCATTACAACTGGCGGTAAGAACGGTTTTAATATAACTTATAATGCTATAGACGATACCATAGAAATTGATTCCGATATTCCTTATGACAGTCGATTTATTTATCATGTTTTATCATTAGGACTACCAAAAGATTTATTTTCTGATACTGTAATTATGGCAATAGAAGAAAATTTAAATAAGCAAGAATCGTTGAGTATTATTGATGATATTAATTATTGCAAAGAAAAAACAATTTTGGAGTTTAGTAATCCCCAAAAACTAACTTTAAAACCAAGCCAGAAAAAATAATAAAAAGAAAATAATGTCTTTTTATGATGAATTAAAATATTATAAAGAACCTGCAGTTCTAAGAAATTACATTTGGCAAACACGAAAATAATAACTAAATATGTTTTTAAAATATGACAGAAAGGATTAAGCAATAAATAGAAACCAAATTAATAAGGGTGTATTATAACAACTAGTTTATAAATTCTATATATTGATTATTAAGAAAAATTATGAAAGTAGGAATTATAGGTGGTGGTGCCTCAGGGATGATGAGTGCCATTCTTTTAGATAGAGAAGGAATTGATGTAACTATTATCGAAAAAAATAGTACTTTAGGAAAAAAGATTTTAATGACCGGGAATGGTCGTTGTAATTATTTTAATCAAGATATAGGTGTAGATAAATATTATACTAGTGATTATGAATTCTTAAAAAATATTATTAATCAAGAAAATATTGCTAAAGCCCAAGAATTTTTAGCAAGTATTGGTCTAGTCCCTAGAATAAAAAATGGCTATTATTATCCAATGAGTAATACCGCTACCTCAGTATTAAATGCCTTTTTAGTGGAAATAGAAAAAAGAAAAATAAAGGTTATCTTAGATAGTGAAGTAAATAATATAAAAAGAGTAGATAATAAATATCAAGTTATCCTAAATACTAAAAAAATGACTTTTGATAAAATAATTATTGCTATTGGCAGCAAGGCTGGGTTAAAAGAACAAGCAAATTATGCCTTATTAGAGTCTTTAAATATTAAAATGACTCCCATCTTACCCGCTTTATGTCCTTTAATACTAAATGGTAATTTCTTTAATAAATGGTCAGGTATTAGAGTAGAGGCTGAAGTTAGTATTTATGTAGATAATAAATTTCTTAAAAATGACTTGGGAGAAGTCCAACTGACTGATTATGGTATTAGTGGAATTTGTGTGATGAATCTAAGTTCTTTAGTAAGTAAGGCTTTATATAATAAGAAAAAGGTCTCTGTTCATTTAAATTTCTTACCTAATCTTAAAAAAGAAGAAATAGATTCCTTTTTAACTAAAAGAGATAATACTCTATATCAAAGAACTGTAATTGAATTATTAGAAAGTATTATTCCTTATAAACTTCTTTATATCTTAGTTAGTAAGGCGGGTATTAATAGTAATTGTCATTATAAAAGTTTAACTAAGAAAGAAAAAGATGATTTAATAAATAACTTAAGTAATTTAACTTTAGAAGTAGTAGCCCCTAAAGAAATATTTAAAGGACAAGTAGTTACCGGGGGTATACCTCTTAATCGAGTTAAAAATACCTTAGAAGATAAAGAATACCAAGGCCTTTATTATACGGGCGAAATATTAGATGTTGATGGTATTTGTGGTGGCTTTAACCTTGGTTTTGCTTGGTTATCTAGTATTGTAGTAGGTGATGATAATGTTAAGAGTAAGAGAAATTAAATTAAATTATAAAAATGATGAGGAAAAGACTTTAAAATTAAATATCTTAAAAAAATTAGGTTTACCTAAGAATTATAATTTGACTTATAAAATAGTTAAAAAGTCTTTGGATGCGAGAAGAAAACCCGATATTTACTATGTTTATGAAATATTATGCGCTCTAGATAAAAAAGAAGAGGCTAGATTATTAAAACTACATAATAACGATATATTAATAGGAGAGGAAAGAAAATATAATTTTCAACCAACTGGTACTATAGAAATAAAAAATCCCATTATTGTTGTTGGCAGTGGTCCGGCTGGTTTATTTGCTAGTTTAAACTTAGTAAAAAATGGTTATCCTGTAGTAGTAGTGGAAAGAGGTTATGAAATTGCTAAAAGAGTTAAGGCCGTAGAAGAATTTTGGCGAACCAATCATCTTAATGGCGAATGTAATATTCAATTTGGAGAAGGAGGAGCCGGCACATTTTCAGATGGAAAACTTAATACTTTAGTAAATGATAAAGAAGGCAGATATCAATATGTTATGGAAACCTTTGCCTCTTTGGGTGCTAATAAAGAAATAACTTATGTAAATAAACCTCATATTGGAACTGATGTTTTAAGAACAGTTATTACTAATATGCGTCAAAGCATTGAATCTTTCGGTGGAAAGTTTTTATTTGCAACTAAACTTACGGATATAAATATTAAAAATGGTAAAATAGAAAGTGTTGTTTTAAATAATCAGGAAGTAGTGCCTTGTTCCAGACTTGTTTTAGCCCTTGGCCATTCGGCTAGAGATACTTTTTATATGCTAAATGAAAAAGGTCTTGCCATGGAAAATAAACCTTTTGCGGTAGGTTTACGGATTATGCATCCCCAAAATTTAATTGATAAAAATCAGTATGGCTTTTTAGATAATAAGTTGCCAGCATCCTCTTATAAACTTACCTTTAAGGCCAGCAATAATAAAGGTGTTTATAGTTTTTGTATGTGTCCTGGCGGGTATGTCGTTAATGCCTCTAGTGAGACCAATAGATTATGTATTAATGGGATGAGTTATGCCCAAAGAGATAGCGGTATTGCCAATAGTGCTTTAATTGTAACGGTTAATGAAACTGACTATGGTACTACTTTATTTGCGGGGGTGGAATTTCAAAGAAAATTGGAAGCAAAGGCTTATCAGTTAGGTAAGGGCTTAATTCCTATGGAAACCTATGGCGATTATAAAGATAATAAAAACCCCAAAAGTTTAGGTAAATTAAAACCCAAAATAAAAGGTCAATATCATCTAGCCAATTTAAATGAACTATTACCACCTAATTTAAACATAGCCTTAAAAGAAGGTATCGAAAATTTTGATAAAAAAATAAAAGGCTTTGCTAGTAACGAGGTCCTCCTTTGTGGCATTGAATCTCGAAGTTCTAGTCCGCTTAGAATCATGAGAAATGAATACTATGAGTCTAATATTAGTGGTATTTATCCTTGCGGAGAAGGGGCCGGGTATGCGGGTGGTATTACCAGTGCGGCTATCGATGGTCTTAAAGTAAGCGAAGCCATAATGAATAAATTTAAACCCTTGCGTTAAATAGTTGACAATAATATTTGGATTTTTAATAAATGTTTATTTAAATAAATTAGAAAAGTTTAAATGGTATTTATTAATCAATTAGCCTTATGCTAAAAGGCTAGAGAAAGTAGATAGAAATGGAAACAATAGATATTTTAGATAAATTAATTAAATCTGATAATAGTCCTACGACTTTTCAGAATAATAAAGAATTATTTTCCCAGTTTTTCCTTCATGATATGTCGATAAGATATGGTAGTAAAAAGGTAATGAATATTTATCAGTATTTACTATCTTTAAATCTGCCTGAAGATTTACACTATGTGTATTTAAATATATTTAATGATTTTAATTACTATGAACAATATGTAACTCAAAGTATTTATATGAAGACCACTGTTGCCAATGATATATATGTTGCTATGTTAGAAGAATTAATGGAATACTATAATATATTAAAAGATTACGCTTTAAAATATAACCTTTATAATCTAATAAATGAAAATCAATTTGTAAGAGATTATACTGGAACAATGATGATTCTTCTTAATAAAGGTTTCTTTAAGATAAGTTCTGAAAATATTAAAAAAATGATTAACTATATTAAAGATAACTCTTATTTACAAAATGCACTTATTAATGGTTATAACGATTTTAAATTTCTTGATAAAGAATATATAATAGATTATGTCAAACGATTTTTAATTAATGCTGATTTGATTGTTGATCTCGATAATGATTATTTACTAATGGCCATGAAAAGAGGCAGGATTAAGGATAAGAATCTTTTCTTAAAAATATTAGATAAAATAAATATTAATTTTTTAGATTTAATCTTGGATAATGGAGCCTCATCATTCGTTGATATTTTAGAGTTAACTTTTCCTAATATTAATGACCGGATAGAA
>CAKORQ010000083.1 GCA_934101445.1 uncultured Bacilli bacterium
GGACCATTGGGGTGAAAGTTACAGAAAATGCAAAAGTCTATAACGAAAACATTCCAAATAATAATGGTAGTAGTGGTAATACATCAACTAATCAAAATAATACTAACGGTACCAAAGTAAATGGCACAGCAAATTCCGGAAGTACATCAACAAATTGTCAATATGATTGTAATTTTATACTTGGTGATATTAATGATAGTGGTGTTTCTGATAACCTTCCATCTGTTGCTTATGTTTTAAATAAAATATTATTCTTTATGAAACTTATGGGTCCAATTTTGGTTATAGTTTTAACTATATTGGATTTAGTTAAGGCTGTTACAAGTGCCGATAAAGATGCACTAAGCAAATGCTTGAAAACCCTGTCAAAAAGAATGGTTTATGCAGTATTGCTGTTTGTTTTTCCAACTGTTATAGATTTAATATTAAAATGGACTAACGTTTATGGTACTTGCTGTATTTTTGGAAATTAGGAGGTGATTTACTATGCTTTTATTAAAAACACAAAGTTTTTTACAAGCTCTCTCTTCAATATCACTTGGAGGAATTTTAAAGGCAATATTAGGATATATATTTCTTGCTATTGATAGTGTTGTTTATTTTTTTGTGAGTCAAGGCTTTAAAATGTATATTGCATTAGCGCAATTCAAACTCTTTGATGATAAAGTTTTTGATGATTTAATAAACAGAACATACATTATAATTGGTGTTATTGCTTTATTTATAGTTGCATATGCATTATTAAATTCAATTATTAATCCCGACAATGCATCAAAAGGTGATAAATCGTTGTCAAAAATAGTTAAAAACTTCATTTTTGCTATAATAGGTATTGCAATAGTCCCAACTGTTTTTAATTATTTCTATTATTTTCAAAGAGTAGTATTATGCAATAATTTAATTCCAAAAATTTTATTGGCCCAAAAAGGTGATGATTCGCAGGCTGATTTGCTAAATGATGATAAAATTGGTACACAATTTGCAACCTATTTATTTCAATCATTTTTCTATCCAAAATCAATAGAAAATATGAATATGACAGATGTAGGTAATGATGGTGATTTATTAAAATCTGAGGCTGTTAAAGTTGAAGTTGGATTAATAGATGATGTTTTTAGTGACGAAGAGAATGTGAACATAGAAAAATATAAGGGTTACGACAGTGATAATAAAGGAAATTATAATTTGCAAATGGCATACGAAGGTGCAATGAATGGTGAAATGTTTTTTACCGCCTTTAGACCATTTTTGCTTGGAGATGTAGGCTTTGCAAATAGCGTATTAAACAATACAGTAAACTACATGATTATTATTTCAACCATAGCAGGTGTATATTGTGCTTATGTTTTAGCAAGTTTATGTATAGATATGGCCATTCGGGCAGTTAAATTAGGATATTTAGAATTAATTGCCCCACTACCAATAATGACTTTGATAATTCCAGGAAAAGATGGTGTGTTTAAAGCCTGGATAAAGAAAACTGGCAGTTGTGCTTTTGAGGTATTTACAAGATTATTTATTGTTAGTTTCGTAATTTATTTAATAAGAACAATTCCTCAATTATTTACAGCAACTTCGTTTTCATACAGTGGATGTACAACATCGTTTTGGATTATAACTGCTTTATTAATAAGAGCACTTGTATATTGTGGTTTACTTACATTTTTAAAACAAGCCCCTAAATTCTTAAGCGAGGCAACAGGTATTAAGAGCGATGGCTTTAAACTTGGAATTGCTGATAAACTTGGCGAAATGGCTCTTATTGGTGGTGCTGCTAAAAATGGTGTGCGAGCAGCTCAAGGCGCAGCAACTGGTGCTCTAGGTGGCTTAGCGACTGGCTTAGGAAATGGTCTTGGAAAAAATAGAAAAATCAATCTAAAATCGGCGGTGATGCAAGGAGCTACACAGGGATTTAAGGGAAAAGGAAATCAATTTTCAAAACAAAGAGAATCAACTTTTCAATCGATTGGAGAGTACAAGGATAAAACTCAAGGATTATTTGGAGGAGAATCGAAGATTAGTAAGTTCATTAACGACCATAAAAAGGATGTCGAAAATGATTACGGAGAGATAGCAAATTCAAAGAAATATAATGGGCAAAATGATGTACATTATCAAGATTTGAAAAATAATTTTACTGATGATAAAGTAGATAAGAGAATGGAAGATTTTAAACAAAGTGATATTTATAAACAAGCAGAAAACTATGCACAAGAAAGAATGAATGCTTTGGGAACAACCTCAAAAGAAGTTCACGACCGTGAACTTGCCAATTATTTAACAAATGCAAAATCATATACAACGGACGAAAATTTAAAAAGAAAAATAACTCAGTTTGAAAATGATGCAGAAGTTAGTAGTAATAGAAAAAATTATTATGAAGCGAGGGACGACTATAATAAATCTCTAAGTGATTTAAATCAGGCTAAATTGAATTTAACTGATACAAAAAAGAATTTGAATTCCAAAGCAAAAGAAATAACTTTAAAAGAATCAGAGATAAAAACAGAAAATACAAATTTAGAAAATTTAGATACGACATTATCATCATCCAAAAATGAATTAGACACTTCAAAACTGGAACTTGATAACGCAAAACTAAAATTAGATAATGCTTCTGCTAAGAAACAGCAGTTAACTGTTGATTTGAATAATCAAGAAATTAATTTGCGCAATGCTGCTAAAGAAATGTTTAATATTGTTGGAAACAGAGTTAATCTTCATAAACCTGATTTAGAAAAATGCAGTGTTCAAGAATTAAATGATTACATCAATGACTGTAGTCTAGAAATTCAAAATGATCCTATGACACAAGAAACGATTGATAAAATTAATTTAATTAATAATAGCCAAACAGATTATCAAACTTTGAAAAAAGAATATGATGATTCAGAAAATGAATATAATTCTGCACAATCTGATTATTCATCTAAGACATCTGATTATAATAGTAAAGAATCTGATTATCAAACTGTTTACAATCAGGTGGAACAACAGAAAAAGAAGGTTGAAAATTTAGTAAATGAAAATAAAGCCTTACATAGTCAAGAAGAACAATTGAAATCTGATGAACAAAAATATCAATCTCTAGTTCAAAGATTACATCACGAAAATGAAAATGCTAAAAATAATCTTTCAAAACAAGAAACTATCTACGTTGATTCAGTTGATAAAGGAACTGAAGCTATTTATAATGGCGATGCGTCAATACATTACAACGGAAGCGATGATTTAAAAACATTTGACAACGAAATTATAAATGCAATCAAAAATAAAGATATTGATTTAGCTAAAGAATTAATTAGGCAGAAGAAAACCCAAGAAGAATATCGCGGTGCCAAAAAAGGTATTACAGATATGAGTAAGCCTATAGATTATGAAAAAGAATTATATAATTATTTTAAAAAGCAAAAGAAAGATGAGTAAGGAGGACATGAATTTTGAATAATTATTTAATACCAGCAAACTCAAAGAAATCACAATTAATATTTAATTTCTTTACAGTTACTGATTTAATTGTATTTAGTATAGGAGCACTATTTACAATAATACTTTTAGTAGCATTTGAAACTAATAACATATATGTAATATTACTCGAATGTACTCCTTTACTTATTTCTGGGTTTTTGGTTATGCCAATTATGCATTACCACAATGTAATGACATTCCTTGGCAATATATTCGCATTCTTCTTTAATCAAAGAATGTATAAATGGAAAGGTTGGTGTGTAAAAGATGCCTACGGTCGAGAAGACAAATGGGACCAGCAATAGATATTGTGAAGATTGGTTACCAGTTAAAAATATAACAAACGGAATGATTCAATTAGAAAATGGATATTTTGTTTGTGGAATTAAAGTAGAACCTAAAAACATCTTTATACTAGATGAAGGAGCCAGAAATAATGTTATAGTTCAATTAAGAAATTTCTATAATACTATAGATTTTGAATTCTGGATGATAATTGCTGATAGACCTGTTGATATAAATCTATATTTGGCTCAATTACAAGTTTTATATAATAAAACTACTAATAATATAACTAGAAAATTAATAATGCAAGATATTAATAAGGCAAATGCTTTTATGGGAGCAGAATACAATGTAGTTGATACAGAATATTTCTTCCTATTTAAAGAAAAAAGAATGGATTTAATTCAAAAAAAATTAAGAACATTAATGAGTGGCTTAGCAAATTGCGGTTTAAATTCTATTCAAGTATCAAATGGCGATTTAAGAATGGTTCTAGATAACTTCTTAAATGGTGGTACACAAACTAATTTTGGGACGGTGATGTTTTAATGTTAAATATTAAAAGTGAATTAGCACCAAAAGGAATGAAATTTGATGTAACAGATTTCATGTTAAGTGGTAAATATTGCACAATATTTACTGTTGTAAGTTTTCCAAAATATATAGCGCCAGGTTATCTATCTGATCTTTCTAATATTGCCGGGGTAAAAGTAGTAGCAAAGCATATTCCACTTGAATTTTCTACCATGCAAAAAATGATTAATAAAGAAATTGCTGATTTAAAACAAAGATATCAAAATGAAAAAGATAGAACAATTCAAGAAAGAATTAGACAGGACTATGAATCATTAGAACAGTTTGTTCAAATGCTTGCCGCAACACAATCTCGAGTATTTGATTTTCAATTACATTTAATGGTAATTGGTGATTCTAAAGAAGATTTAGAAAATAAAAAAATGAATGTAAGAAGTTTCCTTGATGCTATGGGTATGCAAGGAATACCTCTTATGTTTGAACAAGAAAAAGTTCTTAAATCAATTTTACCAATATTTCCAAAGCAGGATATTGAAGAAAGAATTGGTACCCCAATTCCAAGTCCAACTATTGCTGCCATGTATCCATTTATTTTTGATAGTATTAAGGATCCCGGATTATCAATGCTACTTGGAACAGACTTTTCAGGTGGTGTTATTCTATTCAATCAATTTTTATATCAAATTAATAAAGAACATAATAGAAATAATGCCAATATGATTAT
>CAKORQ010000084.1 GCA_934101445.1 uncultured Bacilli bacterium
TTTATATAGCAATTTTATTTAACAAAGAATCGCACGAAGATAGCTTTTGGATTAATTCAGCTGCTAATTATTTAGTTGGTCTTACCCTCATTTTATTTGCAAATGGCAACGAAGAAGAAATTAACATAGGTAGTATTTACGTTTTAATGATGGAATATGAAAGAAAAAGTTTTGATAATCTTAAAAATTATTTAGAAAGTTTATCAGTTACCAATGGTATTTATTCTTATCTATCAGGAACAGTTCTAGCCCCAGTAGATACAAGGGGCGGCATCATGGCTACCATCAAAGAAAGATTATGTTTATATATTGGTAGTGAAAGTATTTTAAAATTATTATGTATAAACGATATTAAACTAGATACTTTAGAAGAACCTTATGCCCTATTCATCTTTGACAATGAAGATTATACCGGCCTTACCAATGCTATAATTGACGAGATTGGACTAGGTTTAAAAAATTATAATTTAATTATTGACAATGCTGATAATATGAACAAAATTAGTAAATTAAATACGATTTTAGAAAATATAATAATAAATAAATCTAGTCTATATTATATAACTAGAAATATAGAAAATATTAAAAGAACTTATAATGCTAGTATAGTTGATAAGTTTAATCAGAATATCGACTGTAACATTGAATCTTTTGAATTAACAACAATTGATAATTATTCTAAATATCCCGTTTTAAAATCAATGCCCACTACTTATATAAATCCCCATAACATTAACTTAAATTAAATCAAA
The DNA here is from genome assembly GCA_934101445.1 of uncultured Bacilli bacterium. Taxonomy (GTDB): domain Bacteria; phylum Bacillota_I; class Bacilli_A; order RF39; family UBA660; genus CAG-605. Next base: position 753 of record CAKORQ010000084.1, read on the forward strand.
AAAAGATTAGTAAATCTATTCTACTAAGTAGTTTAGAAACTAATCTTTTTATTTATATTAGTCTTAGTACTCACAAGATCCTGGAGTACGAGGATAAGGAATAACATCACGAATATTTTCCATGCCAGTTAGATACATAATTAATCTTTCAAAGCCCATACCAAAGCCAGAATGAATAGTTGTACCATATTTTCTTAAATTTAAATACCATTCAATATCTTCTCTATTAATGTTAAATTCCGCCATACGACTAATTAATTTATCGTAATTTTCTTCTCTTTGGGAACCACCCATTAATTCGCCACAGCCAGGAACTTCTAAATCAACAGCAGCCACCGTTTGGTTATCACTATTAACTTTCATATAGTAAGCCTTGATATCTTTTGGCCAATTTTTAATAAATACAGGGCCACCAAAATATTCAGTAATATATCTTTCATGTTCTTTAGCAATATCTTCTCCATATTCCGGAGTAAACTCCCACTTTACGGGAGCCTTCTTTAAAATGTCGATTACATCTTTATGATCAATTCTTATAAATTTACTATCTACTAATTTTTCTAACTTTTCTTTAAGTCCTTTTGATACAAATTTATCTAAAAATTCCACATCATCTTTACAATTAGTTAAAATATAATTTACAATATATTTTAAGAAATCCTCTTCAACATCCATAAGACCCTCTAAATCGCAGAAACAAATTTCTGGTTCAATCATCCAAAATTCATTAGCATGAGTCTTGGTATTAGAATTCTCAGTTCTAAAAGTTGGTCCAAAAGTATAGATTTTCTTAAAAGCATGAGCGAATGTTTCCCCATGAAGTTGACCACTACCAGTAATAAAGGCTGTACGGCCAAATAAATCTTTAGACATATCCGCCTTGCCATCTTTCATTGGTATATTATTTAAATCAAAGGTAGTAAGTTTAAACATTTGATCTGAGCCTTCACAGTCAGCAGTTGTAATTAATGGTGTATGAACATATAAATAATTATTCTTACGGAAGTACTCATGAATACTTTGGGCCGCAGCACTTCTTATTCTAAATACAGATTGAAAAGTATTAGTGCGAGGTCTTAAATAAGCCACACTTCTTAAATATTCTAAAGTATGTCTTTTTGGTTGAATAGGATAATCTTCTGGACAATCCCCAAGTAAGATAACATCACTAGCTACTAAATCAATATCTTGACCCTTACCTTCACTTTTCTTTACTGTCCCAATAACTTTAACCGAAGAGCCTATATGAATACGGCCAATTTCTTCAAAATCTTTTAAAGAATTATCATAAACCACTTGTAGACTATTAGTACAAGTCCCATCAAAAAGGTTAATAAAACCAAAAGTTGCTTGCTTACGATGATTTTTAACCCAACCACATATTGTAATTTCTTTTCCAATTAAATCTTTTGTTATATCTTTTATATCCATTTTTATAATTCCTTTCTTAATTTCTATGGTTCTAGGCGATTTGGCCCTCTAAATAAGAACTGTGTTTCTTTAACTGAAGGAAGTCCAAGTAAAAGCATTGTTAAACGGTCAACGCCAACAGCAAAGCCACCATGAGGAGGACAACCGTATTTAAAGAATTCTAAATAGAATTTAACGTCTTCGCCTAAGCCTTTTTCTAAAGCCTGATTTTTTAAGATATCATAACGATGTTCTCTTTGAGCTCCGGTTGTAATCTCGGAGCCACGCCAAATCAAATCGTAGCCTTGAGGAATATCATCCTTACGCATATGATAGAAGGCTCTTTTGGTCTTTGAGTAATCAGTTATAAATAAAAATTCACTATTATACTTTTCCATCGCATATTTGTAGGCTAATTTCTCGGCCTCGGAATTTAAATCACCTACATCTTCAGTAGGAATTACAAAATTATATTTTTCTTTTAACTCGCTATATAAATCTTGTAATTTAATTCTAGGAAATGGTTTAGTTGGAATAATAACTTCTTTATCAAACACTTCTTTGATTTTTTCGCCATATTTTTCTTTAACTTTAGTTAAACCAGCAATAAGTAAATTTTCTTCCATATCCATGACATCTTCATAAGAATCTATATAACTAAATTCTAAGTCAAAAGAAGTAAATTCTGTCGCATGACGATTAGTATTAGAATTTTCTGCTCGGAAGGCTGGCGCTACTTCAAATATTTTACTCATTCCAGCGGCCATAGCCATTTGCTTATAAAATTGAGGTGATTGAGCCAGATATGCCTTACGATCGAAGTACTTAACTTCAAAAACTTCACTCCCTGATTCAGAGGCAGCCCCAATTAACTTAGGAGTATGAATCTCCGTAAAATCTTCCTTATATAAGTAATCACGCATAGCTCCTACCATGCAAGATTCAATTTGACGAACCAACATATTCTTTTCATTTCTTAAATCTAAAAAGCGATAATCAAGTCTAGTGTCAATTGACACACCTTCTAAGTTATTATAGTCAAAAGGTAAAGCCTCCGCCTTACTTAAAACTTCTATAGTATCTGGGATTAATTCCATACCCCCTAGTTTAACGGCTGCATTTTCTTGTAAAAGGCCTGCAACCTTAATAACAGAATCAACTGTAATATTGCTCATTAATTCTAATAGTAAAGCATTTTTTTCTTCACTCTTTTCAATGGTCATTTGCACTTTGCCCTTAGAATCTCTAAGGATTACAAACATTACCCATTTTTTATCTCTAATAGTATCAACAAAACCTTCAAATATTATTTTTTCATTCAAATGTTTACTTAATTCATTTACATATAACTTTTTCATGTCTTTCCTACTTTCTAAAAGCGAAAAAATTTCTATATCTGTAGGAGCGTATTTTTACGCGGTGCCATCCTACTTCATAGAAATTTTCTACCTTAATTAATCTTAACGCGATTTAACGAAATATTTTTTTCTTGGCTGTTTTTCATAAAGTGATTTAATTTGCTTTCACCAACCGCAAACTCTCTATTTAAATCATTATCTACTACTCTTTCCAAAATATTTATATTGTTATTTTAATGCTTATTTTATTGCTTGTCAATTAATCTTCAATTATTGCTTTAATTCTTCTTACACCAGCACTAGAGGCTTCTTCTTTTTTTATTTTAAATTTACCAATTTCGGCAGTATGTTTAACATGAGGTCCCCCGCAAAGTTCTTTAGAAACATCTCCAATTTCATAAACCGTTACAATATCAGGATATTTTTCAACAAACATACATTCAGCCCCACTTTTAATGGCATCTTCTTTTTTCATTTCTTTGCAAACAACAGGTAAATCTGCCCTTATCCATTTATTAACCAAATCCTCTGTTTGTTTTTTCTCTTCATCTGTTAACTTATGGTCACAACTAAAGTCAAAACGCATTCTCTCATCAGTAATATTTGAACCCTTTTGATGAACATCGGGTCCCAGTACCACTTTTAAAGCTGCATTAAGCAAATGGGTTGCCGTATGATATTTGGTTTCAATTTCACTATTACCAGCAAGTCCGCCTTTAAATTTACCGGCAGAAGCGGTTCTAGATAGTTCTTGGTGAGCCTTGAAACGAGTCTTATAGTCTTCAATATCAACGGTCATATTTTTTTCTTTAGCCATTTCACAAGTAAGTTCTAATGGGAACCCAAAAGTATCAAATAAATGGAAGGCTGTCTTGCCATCAACAACTGTTTTACCTTCTGTTAGCTTAGCAAATTCTTTTAAGCCCTTTTCTAAAGTACGACTAAATTTTTTCTTTTCACTATTTAAATTATCAAAGACGGCTGCTTCATTATCAATTAATTCTTGATAATATGGTTGATATTTCTTTAAAATAATTTTGGCAATTTCCATATCCCAGTCGCTATTAATGTCGATATTTAAATTTCTAGCATGACGAATTGCCCGTCTAATTAATCTTCTTAGGATATATCCTTGGTCCGTATTACTTGGTTTAATCCCCGCCGGGTCAGCCGAAATAAAGACGGCCGTACGTAAATGATCAGCAATAATACGCATTGATTTTTCATTACCAGAATAAGTCAAACCGGAAATCTCTTCAATTTTTTTAATTATATCTGTCCAGATACTAGAAAGATAGTTATCATTAACTCCTTCTAATATTGCCGTAGTTCTTTCAATACCCATACCAGTATCAACATTCTTTTGAGTTAA
>CAKORQ010000085.1 GCA_934101445.1 uncultured Bacilli bacterium
GGTAAGCCCTATGCAAGTTATGATTATGAAATACCTACTTAAAAATCAAAATAAAAAAATATTTCAACAAGATATTTGTGATACTTTTAATTTAAGGCGTTCAACAGTAAGTGGCATTCTTACTACGATGGAAAAAAATGATATTATTATAAGAAAAGTAGCGTGTGATGATCCCCGAAAAAATGAGATTAAACTCACGGAAATATTTGTAAATAATGCCAAAAAAGTATCAAATGAATTAAGAAATTTAGAAAGTCTTTTGGAACAAAATTTTACCCAAGAAGAAAAAGATGAATTAATTAGATTGCTAAAAAAATTGGAAGGAAATTTAATGGAAGAAGAGAGGAAAAAAGATGTTTAAATTATTTAAAAATTTTACAAAAAAAGATATAGGTATAATAATTGTAAGCGTTATTTTAGTAGTTTTTCAAGTTTGGCTAGATTTAAAATTACCAGATTATATGTCCGCTATTACTAGACTAGTTCAAACTGATGGCGCCGCCATGTCCGATATTTTACAACAGGGTGGTTATATGCTTCTTTGTGCTTTTGGTTCCCTAGTATCAGCGTGTATCGTTGGCTTTTTAGCCAGTAACTTATCAGCAAACTTTTCTTATACTTTAAGAAGTAAGGTATATAATAAAGTCTTAGACTTAAGTACGGCTGAAGTTAAACAATTTCAAACTAGTAGTTTAATTACCCGTACAACTAATGATATTACCCAATTAGAAATGCTTATATCTATTGGTTTGCAATTAATTATTAAAGCCCCAATTATGGCTGTATGGGCTATTACTAAAATTCTAAATAAGTCAATTGAATGGAGTATGTTAACCGCTTGTTGTGTCGTTGTTTTATTATGCGTAGTTATTGGCTTAATGTTAATTGTTTTACCAAGATTTGAAAAAGTTCAGAAACTTATTGATAAAATTAATAATGTTACCCGAGAATCTATTACTGGTATTCGCGTTATAAGGGCCTTTAATGCCGAAAAATATCAAGAAAATCGCTTTGAAAAAGTAAATGCTGATTTAACCAATATGCAATTATTTAATCAAAAGTGTTTTGCTATTTTAAATCCTATTATGATGCTAGTTATGAATGGTCTAACTCTAGGAATTTATGCCATTGGTACTTACTTAATAAGTAATGCTTTAATTAGCGTTAAAATTAGTTTGTTTAGCGATATGGTTATTTTCTCTAGTTATGGAATGCAAGTTATTATGTCATTTTTAATGCTTGCAATGATTTTTATGATGTGGCCTCGTGCTGCCATTTCCGCTCGTCGTATTAACGAAGTTTTAGATTGTAAGGTAAGCATCAAAGATGGTAAAGATGATATTAAACCAACCGAGGTCGGAACTGTTGAATTTAAAGATGTATCATTTAAATATCCCGATGCTGATGAGTATTTGCTTCGTAATATTTCCTTTAAAGTAAATAAAGGTGAGACGATTGCTTTTATTGGTTCAACCGGTTCTGGTAAGAGTAGTTTAATTAACTTGGTACCAAGATTTTATGATGCTACTGATGGCGAAGTTTTAGTAGATGGGGTTAATGTTAAAAATTACTCTTTAGAAGAACTTCATAATAAATTAGGATATATTCCTCAAAAAGCTGTTATGTTTACCGGAACGGTTAAGAGTAATGTTGCCTACGGTACCAAAAACGGACAAAAACCTAGTGCTAAAAAGGTTAGGGAGGCTGTTGAAATAGCCCAAGCCAGTGAATTCGTATCTAAAATGGAAGGCGGTCTTGATGCCCATATTGCTCGTGGTGGCACTAATGTATCAGGGGGTCAAAAGCAGCGCCTAGCCATTGCTAGAAGTATTGCCCGTGATCCCGAAATTTATATTTTTGATGATTCATTTTCAGCCCTAGATTATAAGACTGATGCCACTCTAAGGATGCTACAAATATGATAGTAGCTCAAAGAATTGGTACCATTATAAATGCCGATAAAATAGTCGTTTTAGATAAAGGAACTTGTGTTGGTATTGGTACTCATCAAGAATTACTAAAAAATTGTGAAGTCTATAAAGAAATAGCCTTATCACAATTATCAAAGGAGGAATTAGAAAATGCCTAGACCTATGCACGCTACAAATGAAAAATCTAAAGATTTCGTTGGTTCTATTAAAAGATTACTATCTAATTTAAAACCTTGGAAAGTCTTAATGACTATCGCTATTATCTTGGCCTTTTCATCAGCCATTCTTTCCCTTACAGCTCCTAATAAATTGTCTAGTTTAACCGATGTTATCACCAATGGTATTAGACCTAATACTGAAATTTTACAAGAAGTTGTTACTAAAATTACCGATAACTTTAATAGCGAGGCTATGAGTGAAAAAACTATGCTTATTCTTACTAGTGAGGATATAAGTATTGAAGATAAAACAACTTACCAAGCCTTCTTAAATAAAATGCAAGAAGCAACTAATAAAGAGGCTTCTAATAATGAAAATGCTTCTGCTAACAAGGAAATGTTTAAAACTATTCTTAACTTACCTAGTAGCGTTTTGCAAGTTTTAGTAGATGATATTGAGGTTAACGGAGTTAAAATTAGTTCTGAAGATGAAATTGTCTTTTTAAAAAGTGTAATTGATATTGATGCTAGTATGGTAACTAATGATACTTTAAAAGTAATGGATAACTTACCAGAATCTATTTATAATTTAGTTAAACCTAGCATGGATTTAGAAGCCACTAAAAAAATTATTATTACTCTAGTATGTTTATATTTATTAAGCGCCATCTTTGGTTATATTCAAAGTTATTCTATGACTACCATATCTAATGGTTTTGCTAAAGATTTAAGAACTAGAATTTCAGTTAAAATTAATAAATTACCCTTAAAATTTTTTGATTCCCATGAAATAGGGGATATTCTAAGTCGTGTTACTAACGATGTCGATACTATTGCGCAAAACTTAAATCAGAGTTTAGCAACTTTAATTAGTTCTGTTACTTTATTTGTCGGTTCAATCATCATGATGTTTACTACTAACTGGGTAATGGCTCTAACGGCAATTTTATCTACTTTATTTGGCTTTGCTTTCATGATATCTATTTTGAAAAAATCGCAAAAATACTTTATTGCTCGTCAAGAAGAATTGGGCAATATTAATGGTCATATTGAAGAGATTTATAGTGGTCATAATGTCGTAGAGTGCTATAATGCTAAGACTGAAGTAACCAAGACTTTTGATGAATTAAATGAACGTTTACGTCAGTGTAATAAAAAAAGTCAATTCTTATCTGGTCTTATGCAACCTATGATGGGATTTATTGGTAACTTTGGATATGTTATGGTTTGTATCGTTGGCGCCTTACTAGCCATGAAAGGTTATATAACTTTTGGCGTAATTGTGGCTTTCATGATTTACGTGCGCTTATTTACCAATCCACTTTCGCAAATTGCTCAAGCGATGACCTCCCTCCAAACAACCGCTGCCGCCTCAGAACGTGTCTTTGAATTCTTAGATGAAAAAGAAATGGCTAATGAAAGTAACAAAACTAAAGCCTTAGATAAAGCCCAAGTCAAAGGTGATATTGAATTTGAAAAGGTTAAATTTGGTTATGATGACACAAGATTAATTATTAAAAATTTCTCCGCCAGTGCTCATCCTGGAGAAAAAGTTGCTATTGTTGGTCCTACCGGCGCTGGTAAAACAACTATGGTTAATTTGTTGATGAAGTTTTATGAAATAAATTCTGGTAATATTTTAATTGATGGTGTTTCTACTAAAGATTTAACCCGTGAAAATATTCACGATTTATTTATCATGGTTTTACAAGATACTTGGCTATTTGAAGGTTCAATTCGTGATAATATCAAGTTTAATCAAGAAAATGTAACTGATGAAGAAATTTGGGCGGCTTGTAAGACGGTTGGTGTTGACCACTTCATTAAGACTTTACCTGGTGGTTTAGATTATGTCATTGGTGAAAATGATTCTATTAGTGGCGGTCAAAAGCAGTTAATAACGATTGCCCGTGGGATGATTGAAAATGCTCCTTTCTTAATTTTAGATGAGGCTACCTCGAATGTCGATACCAGAACCGAAGAGTTGGTTCAAAAAGCTATGGATAAATTAATGGAAGGCCGTACTTCATTTATAATTGCTCATCGTTTATCAACTATTCAAAATGCAGATAATATTTTAGTTTTAAATAATGGTGATATTGTTGAAAATGTAAACCATCAAACTTTAATGAAGAAAAAAGGAATATGGCAGAAATATATTTTAAATATATTAATTAGATTTGTATGATGATTCTAATTTTAATAACTTTCTGGGAGGAAGATTTGAAATGAAAAATTTAGATTTAAAAACAGGAAATATAGTTTCTGCAAGTACAGAGTGTGGAAAAGTTATAGATAACTTTAAATATTATATAGCTGTCATAACAGATACTGAACTTGGAAATAAGGCTAAAGTTGGAGATAGTGTTATTTTAAAATTATTTGGCACAGAAGAAGAAAATGCTAAAATTGTTCAAATAAATGAAGGAAGCGGGAAAAAAACTATAATTTTTGAAATTAATAGAATGAGTTCACCTATAATAAGCCATAGAAAAATAGCTGTTAATGTAATATGGTGGAAAAAAACAGGATTTAAAGTTCCAAATCAAGCAATATATATAGAAAACATAAATGGAAATGAAGTTTCATACATTTTAAGAAATAGGGCGGGAATAGAAAATAAATGCTATATAAAGGTTGAAAAGCAAAATGAAACATTTTCAATAGTTTCTTCTTATGAAACAAAAGAACTACAAGAACTTGGCTTTGATGAAAATGAGATAAAAAATTATAAAAGTATAGCTAATTATGATGAAATAATTTTAAAATCACAATAAATA
>CAKORQ010000086.1 GCA_934101445.1 uncultured Bacilli bacterium
GCATTCGTCTTTACCAACAGTAAAGAAAGTTTGAAGACCAAGTAGATAGTAGGTGGCAAATATTAGTTTATCTAGACCACTATTGGTAAGGCCTAAATCAGCCATGAACGCTTCTTTATCATCATCACTTAATTCGGCAAGTTCACTTTCCATTTTTGCACACATGACAATTACTTGGGCATCATCATTTTTAGCATACTCTTTTACTAACTTTGTATACTCATTTTCACCAATGATACAATCATCTTCTGATACGTTAGCAGCATAAATAATTGGTTTTTGAGTTATGAAATTAAAATTTTTAATTAATAATAATTCATCTTCATTAAATTCCACTCTTCTTAAAGGAATATTATTCATTAGAGAATTTTCACATTTCTTTAAAGTTTCATATTCTAAGACGGCATCTTTTTCTTTAGTTGTTTGAGCCTTCTTTTCAATCTTAGAGATACGATTAGTTACTATTTCTAAATCGGCTAAAATAAGTTCGACATTGATAATTTCGATATCGCGAATTGGATCAGTTTTACCTTCAACATGAATGATATCAGCATCATCAAAGCAACGAACAACCTCTACTAAACAATCGCACTCACGAATATGAGATAAGAATTTATTTCCTAAGCCTTCTCCTTTGGCGGCACCTTTAACTAATCCGGCAATATCGGTAAATTCAAAGGTTGTTGGAATAGTTCTTGATGGTAAGTACATATTTTCTAAAAATTCTAAACGTGTATCAGGAACAGTTACAACGCCAACGTTTGGTTCGATAGTTGCAAACGGATAGTTTGCTGCTAAAATATTCTTTTTTGTAATTGCATTAAATAAAGTAGATTTACCAACATTTGGTAGGCCTACTATTCCGGCTTTCAAAGCCATAATACCACTTCCTCTTTGTTAATTATAAATAAAATGGGTTAAAAAGGCAATTAAATTAATTACTTTTAAGTGATTTTCTTTATTTTAATTTTACATTATCCTTTTACTTACTTTATTTAGTTATCCCATTTACGCATTGTTATTTTAAAATCTTTAAAGCCTAATAATCTATATAAGTTTCTGGCTTTTTCATTAGCGCCTAAAACATTTATATCTATAAAATCTAAACTTTTATTCTCCAATAAATTTAAAGCATATTTTAAAAGTTTTTTGGCATAACCTTGACCACGATAATTTTCTAGGATATACAAGCCATCTATGAGATAGCCCTTTTTATTATCATTAGCCAGATATTTTAAATAAGTATAACCAATTATTTGATTATCAATGATGTATCCTAATAAAATATTATTCCTATCTTTAATAACGTTTTTAAAATAATCTTGAACTTTAAAGTCTTTAGATATTAATTTGTCATACTTACTTTCATCTCTTATCAGTTTAGTTAATAATTCATCACAAACTTTAGCATCTTTTTCCTCTATTATTCTTATAATCATCTTATATTTCCTTTGCTTTACAAATTAATTTTATATATAATTATGAATATCATTTGTTTTTGCTATTCTTTTGGTAAGTCAATATTAGCAATTCCACCCATATTGTAAGCCGTATATCCTAATTCTTTTAATTTTTCGACCGCACTAGTTGCTCTTTTTCCGGAACGGCAATAAACCAAAATAGTTTTATCTTTAGCAACATTAACAGTTTTAGCCGTTATTTCATCATATGGTATTAAGATGCTGCCAACAATATGTTTTTCGGTATATTCTTCCTTAGTTCTAACATCTAAAATTACATAATTATCTTCATTTTGAATATTTTTTAAGGCTTCTTTGGTTAAAAAGCCATTTTTATCCAGACTAACGTGAGTTGTTGTATTTTTGTTATTGCCACAAGCACAAAGTAAACATAATCCTGATAATAGTAATAAACCTTTAATAATTTTTTTCATTTTTTTAACACCTCTATAAGTATTGTACCATTTATTTGTTACTTTTTCTTCGTTATTGTTTAGATTTTATTAATTGATGGCTTTTATGAATCATAAATAAAAAAGATTTAACCTTTTATAAGTTAAACCTAAATTGTTGGCATTACATTTATACCGATTGGTAGTCCTACTAAATACCAAATAATTGCTAAAATAAGTAGAACGGCGCCCGTGGCTAAAGCATATTTTTTTTGATAGTTTAAAATCTTAAAGATGCCGATTGGACTATCACTGGTATTATATTTTTCCATATAAGCCAAATAAATAACAAAGTATGCCATAATTGGAGTTAAACCATAAGTCATGCCCTCGGCAAAGCGAAATACCACTTGAATAAATTCAGGACTAAAGCCAACATTCATTAAAGTTGGAACACAAGTTGGGGCTAAAATTGTCCATTTATTAACGGTATTTGGTAAAAGTATTGTTGCGATAGCGCTACCAAAGAAGAATATTAATAAAAGCGGTAGGCCGGTAAATTTACAATTGCTAATCAAATTACCAATTAAGGCTGTTACAACTATGCCTATATTAGTTTTTTTAAAGATATTAATTAAAATTGATGATAATAATATTAAGATAATTGTGCGCCCAATTCCATCAAGGGAATGAGTTAAATAATCACAAAAGTCATTACTGTTTTTAATACTTCTAGATCCAAGACCATAAAATAAGCCTAAAATTACAAACCAAATGGTTATAATAAAGACGAAGCCTTGAGAAAAGAAGGAATTTGGATTAAATAATTTATCTATATATAATTTTTGAGAATAATCTAATAGGTTACCACTTAAAGGTAAACCAGGAATTATATTATAAATAAAGATTAAGATATATATAATTCCAAAAGTTCCCGCAAATATTAAACCACGGATATCTCTTTTAGCTAATTTAAATTCTTTTTTCTCATCTTTAAATTCATATCTAGGAACATCATTAACGCTAAATTTTTCAGCTACATAAGTTATAACGGCTGCTAAGGCAAAGACTGCTATGCTCATTATAACAAAATACCCTAAATAACTTAAAGTATATGAGGAATCTAAGATATGAGCAGCATCTAAAGTTAAGGCATCTAAACTTGAATCGACACTAGTTTTGAAAATACTTAAACCTGTTCCGCAAGTAAGTGCTGCAAAGCTTATAACAATACCATGTAAGGGATTACGACGTCCATAATAGAATAGCAACGCACTTAATGGTATCATAACAACGTAAGCTAGGTCGCCTCCTATAGAAGAAATAATACAGATCAGTGCTAAAACAAAAGTTATAGTCTTCTTTTGACACTTTCTTGTAATAAGAGAGAATGTTGTTTTTAAGAACCCACTTTTATCCATTATCCCAATACCAATCAAGATAATGATTAACATTGATAATGGAGTAAAAGAAGCAAAGTTGGCAACGGTTGATTGGAAAATATACTTAATTCCCCGAAGACTTAATAGGGATTCAACGGCTACCCAGTTTCCTTCGGCCGGATTGGTGGCGCCGACGCCAAATAAAGCCAGGATACCACTTAATAAGATGGCTAAACCAATCAAAATCATTAAAGTCATGATGGGATTTAACGATACTTTATTTTTTTTATTTGGCATCATTATCACCTAAAACTTTCTTTAATTTTTTATTAAATTCCAAACGATCAAGCATAACTTCGCGCCCACAGTTGATACATTTTATTTTAATATCAACTCCGGTTCTCACTATTTGCCATAAGTTAGTACCGCAAGCGTGGGGTTTTTTCATTATTACTTGATCATTTAATTTATATGTCTTGTCCATGATGCACCTCGATTTGTGGATATGGTATCTTAATGTTGTCTTCTTCAAATGTATTTTTAATAATTCTTAGAGCATCTCTTTTAATTTGCCATTGTTTATCTTGTAGAGCTTGAATCTTTAAAAGATATGTTACTGAAGAATCTCCTAAAGAAGATATTCCTAAATATGCCACTGATTTTTTAACAACATAATTAATTTTTTCAATTTCAGGTATAATTTTCTTTATAGAAGTTTCTACCTTTTCGGTTGGTTCTTCGTAAGCAACATTTATTTCTAAAAAAATGTTTTGTTTGGCTTGCGATAAGTTAATTACTTGGTTAACATTGCGATTGGCAAGAATTAGAATTTCACCATTAAAGTTTTTAATCTTAGTACTTTTTAATCCTAATTCAACAACTTCACCGGTAAATGTGCCAAAAGTAACGATATCCCCAACGACATAATAATTTTCTAAAATAATACTTATCCCGCCCACAAAATCTTTTAATGTATCTTGAAGGGCTAAGCCAATAACAGCAGATAAAACTCCTAGTCCCGCAATAATTGATTTGGTATCAATACCATAAGCATCTAGTATTATTACAGCAACAATAATTATTACGACATACTTAAAAATATTGGAGCATAAATCAATTATAGTTCTTTTTTTCTTTTGTTCATATGAAGTTTTACCATCGCGCATTTTCAGCATATTTTGTAAAGCACTATTAATTCCTTTGCAAGCAATAATGCCTAAAAAAATAGCAATTATTGGAGTATAAACTTGTTTAGTTCTAATAATTTTTAAAATTGTTTCTAATATTTTCATAACTATCCTTCAATTTTAACATCCATTAATTCTAAAATTCTTTGTAATTCTAATTGAGAAGAGTATGGTATCTCAATTTTCTTACCAGTAATTTTAACTTTGATACCAAATTTTTCGCGCATAGCATCTTCGTAAATATGATTAGGATTTAAAGTATCATACTGCTTAAATTCAAACAAAGTATTTTCATCTTTTTCATTTTTAATTTCCTGATCATGAATATCTCTGGTAATATTTTCGATAGCGCGAACATTTAAATTTTCGTTAACTATTTTATTAGCTAAACGATTTATTTGCTCGTTATCGTCTAATTTAGATAATGCTCTAGCATGAG
>CAKORQ010000087.1 GCA_934101445.1 uncultured Bacilli bacterium
GATTATATTAAAAGAATTGGTCTTAATATGACTATTTTAGATAAAATAATCGATACGACAATAAATCTAGAAATGAAGGAGACTTAACAGATAAGTCTTTCTTTTTAAATTATTTTAGAAAATTGAAATAATCTTCTTAAAAATCTATCACAATTATAAAAAATTTGTTAAAATACTACTTGGATGTGAATTTTATGAAACAACAAAATATTAGAAATTTTTCAATTATAGCACATATAGATCATGGTAAGTCTACTTTGGCTGATCGGATTTTAGAAATGACTGGGGCCGTTGATAAAAGACAAATGAAAGAGCAACTTCTTGATAATATGGATTTAGAACGTGAACGAGGGATTACAATAAAACTTAATGCGGTGCAGTTAAATTATAAGTATCATAATGAAGATTATACTTTCCATTTAATTGATACTCCTGGTCATGTCGATTTTTCGTATGAAGTATCTAGAAGTCTAGCGGCTTGTGAAGGGGCGATTTTAGTTGTTGATGCGGCCCAGGGAATAGAGGCCCAAACGCTGGCTAATTTGTATCTTGCAATGGAATGTGATTTAAAAATTATTCCTGTTATTAATAAGATAGATTTACCTAATGCTGATATTCCTAAGGTTACTAAAGAATTATGTGATCTTTTAGGTTTTAAGGAAGAAGAAATCATTCTATGTTCGGGAAAAACTGGGGTCGGAGTTGATAAATTATTAGAGGCTATAGTAGAAAGAATACCAGCCCCTATAGCGGATAATACGAAAAAAACTCGAGCTTTAATATTTGATAGTGCCTTTGATGCTTATCGTGGGGTTGTTGTTCATGTTAGAGTGGTTGATGGAACTTTAAAAGTTAAAGATAAGATAAAGATGATGGCCTCCGGTCATACCTACGAAATAGTTGAACTGGGAGTTAATAAGCCTAGGGAAGTTAAAAAAGAAATGTTAGTATCTGGTGAAGTTGGATGGGTAGTAGCCTCAATTAAAGATATTTCTACGGTTGAAGTTGGTGATACTATTACTTTAGAAGAAAATCCCGCCTTAGAACCTCTTCCTGGTTACAAACCCATGAAACCAATGGTTTATTCCGGATTATTTCCGATTGAATCTAGTAAATTTCCAGCATTAAGAGAGGCTTTAGAAAAGTTAAAATTATCTGATGCTTCCTTAATTTTTGAACCTGAAACTTCTGATGCTTTAGGTTTTGGTTTTCGTTGTGGTTTCTTAGGTCTTTTACATATGGATATTGTAATTGAACGTATTACTAGAGAATTTAATATTGATTGTATTGCAACCTCGCCATCGGTAATTTATGAAGTTACCTTAACGAATAATGAAGTAGTTATGGTGGATTCTCCTAATAAAATGCCAGATAGACAAGTTATAAAGGAAATCAAAGAACCTTATATTAAAACAAATATTTTTGTACCTAGCCAGTATGTAGGAGCAATTATGGAGTTATGTCAAGATAAAAGAGGTAATTATCTAAGTATGGATTATATTGATTCTACGCGCGTTAATATCCATTATGAAATACCACTTGCGGAGATTGTTTATGATTTCTTTGACAAATTAAAGAGCGCGACTTCGGGTTATGCTTCCTTTGATTATGAACTAATTGGGTATAAAGCCAGTGATTTAGTAAAGATGGATATCATGTTAAATAAAGAGGTAGTTGATGCTCTATCAGTTATTGTTCATAAAGATTTTGCTTATAGTCGTGGTAAACAAATTGTTTCAAAGTTAAAAGATGTTATTCCTAAACAATTATTCCAAGTACCTATTCAGGCTAGTATTGGTTCGAAAGTTATTGCTCGGGAAAATATTTCGGCTATGCGTAAAGATGTTTTAGCCAAATGTTATGGCGGCGATATTTCTCGTAAGCGTAAACTTTTAGAAAAGCAAAAAGAAGGTAAAAAGAGAATGAAAACGGTTGGTTCAGTCGAAATACCACAAGAGGCTTTCTTAAGCATTTTGTCACAAGATAAATAAAAACTAGTAACTTAGAAATTAGTCTAATATTTACTAGTTTTTTATAATTATAAATAATATTTTGACAAGCCAATGTCAAATTGCTTTTTTAAGTATCTTTCTTAAATTTTTCGTGATATGATTATTGGTGTTAGAGGGTATGTATTATGAGAATAATTAAAAAGAAAAGAAAATTATCAAAATTAACCAGGAGATTTTTAGGGTATACGTTTATTACTTTAATTTTAATATTAATATGTTTATTAAATTATCCTAAATTAGAAATAAAAGATAAGGAAATAACTATGGATATAAATGATGACTTTTTTTATGATAATTATAAGGCAACATTATTTGGGAAGGATATAACTAAAAAAGTTGTTGTTACGAATAATGTGAAAAAAGAATTTGGAACTTATAAGGTCGATTTTACTATTTATAATGGTCCTTTTAAAACTACTAAAGAAATGAAAGTTAATGTGGTTGATAAAGAAAGTCCAGTTATTACTTTAAAAGGGGATAATGAAGTAAAACTTTGTAAGATAGAGGATTATAAAGAAGAAGGGTATGAGGCTAAGGATAATATTGATGGTGATTTAACAAATAGGGTTGTGGTTACTAAAACTAATGATTATATATATTATAAAGTAGCTGATTCTTATGGTAATGAAACATCTATCGGTCGGAGAGTTATTATTGAAGATGATGCTGCTCCCGATATTAAATTATTAGGTAATAAAGAAATTTATTTACCATTAAATGCTAATTATGAAGAACCAGGTTATACGGCTACTGATAATTGTCTTGGCGATATAACCAGTAGAGTAGAAGTTACTAATAATATTGATACAACCAAAACAGGAACTTATACAGTTACTTATAAAGTTAGTGATAATAAAAATGAAACTATTGTTAAAAGAACGGTTTATGTAGTAAGTGATAGTAATACTAAGGGCGTTATTTATTTAACGTTTGATGATGGTCCTGGGGCTTATACTAATCAAATTTTAGATATTTTAAAAAAATATGACATTAAGGCGACTTTCTTTGTTACTAATGGTGGGGCTGATGAAGATATTTTAAGAGAATATAATGAGGGTCATACGGTTGGTTTACATACTGCTACCCATAATTATGATATTTATAAATCAGTGGCTACTTATTTTGATGATTTAAATAAAGTGCAAGATCGAGTTACTAGAATTACCGGAGTAAGGGCTAAATACATAAGATTTCCGGGTGGAAGTTCTAATACTATTTCTAGAAGTCGTTGCAAAGGAATTATGACTACTCTGGCTAGCAAAGTAGAAGAAGAAGGATATCGCTATTATGATTGGAATAGTTTAGTTGAGGATGCCGGGGCTTGTGCTAGTAGAAAAGTTACGGATAAAAATGCTTGTGTTTTAAAGTATTTTAAAAATACTATTTCTTATAATAAGATTAATGTAGTTTTATTACATGATATTAAATCTTATACTGCAAATAGCCTAGAAAATATGATACTTTATGCTAAAAATCAAGGTTATATTTTTAAGGCTATAGATGATAATGCTCCCGAAATTCATCAACATATTAATAATTAGATAGAAATAGGTGAGGTATGCACGCAGTTTATATTCATATTCCTTTTTGCCATTCAATATGTAGTTATTGTGATTTTTGCAAGGTTTATTATAATAAAAAATTTACGGCTAATTATTTTAAAATGTTAGAAAAAGAAATAATTAGCCAATATAATAATGAATTAATAAGTACTATTTATATTGGTGGTGGTACTCCATCATCTCTAGATACTTTAGAATTAAAAGAATTATTTAGAATAACTAAATTATTTAAGAAAACTAGAAATTATGAATTTAGTTTTGAATGTAATATTGAAGATATTTCTTTAGAACTTTTACAGATTTTAAAAGAAAACGGGGTTAATCGTCTAAGTATTGGGATTGAATCGTTTGATAAAAAAATATTAAAATTAATGAATCGCCATGCAACGTATAAAGATTGCTTAGCCAAAATAAATCTGGCTAGAACTTTAGGGTTTAATAATATCAATGTTGATTTAATATATGCGATGCCGAAAGAGACTATGTTTACTTTAAGAAGGGATATTCATAAAATTATAAAACTAAATCCGGAACATATTAGTACCTATTCTTTAATTTTAGAAAAAAATACTATTCTTTATAATAAAGGATATAAAAATATTAAAGAAGAAAAAGATGCTAAAATGTATAATTATATTAAAAAAATCTTAAAGAAACATGGTTATAATCATTATGAAATTTCTAATTTTGCTAAAGAAGGTTTAGAATCAAAACATAATATAACTTATTGGCTAAATGAAGAATATTATGGTTTTGGCTGTGGGGCTTCTGGCTACATTGGAAATATTCGTTATGAAAATACAAAGAGTATTACCTCTTATTTAAAAGGGGAGTTTTGTCTTAATAAAAATCTTTTAAGTCGTCAGGAAGAAATGGATAATGAAATAATGTTAGGATTAAGACTTTTAAAAGGTCTTGATATAGATAAATTTTATCGAAAATATCAAATATCTTTAATGGATAGTTATCCTAAGGTTAAAAATTTAATTAAAGAGGGATTACTTATTTTAGAAGATAATCATTTAAAAATACCGGAGAAATATATTTATATTATGGACAGTATTGTCATTAAAATTATTTAGTGATAATACTTCTTTTATTTTTGACATATTTTTTTAAAGTTTTACGTACTATGTTTTAGGTGATAATATGTTTATAGCCCATCGGGGTAAAGTAGATAAAAATATTAAAGAAAATACCCTAGAGGCCTTTAAGGCCGCT
>CAKORQ010000088.1 GCA_934101445.1 uncultured Bacilli bacterium
TCTCTTTGCTTTTCACACTAATTCATATTCTCTTTCATATATTTTTTTACAATCCGATCTTCTAGGGAATGAAAGGTAATAACAACCATGCGCCCATCTTTATTTAAAAGTTCACTGGCATCTGGTAAAACATCTTTTAAAACCGATAACTCTTTATTAACTTCAATTCTAATTGCTTGAAATATTTTGCGCTCAGGATGATTTTTATAAAAGTAATTAGCGCCCACCGCATCTTTAATCACTAAAACTAGTTCTAAAGTTGTTTTAATCGGTCTTTTGGCTATTATTTTGTTGGCTATTAACCTACTTTGTTTTTCTTCCCCATAGTTAAAAAAGATACTAGTAAGTTCTTCTTTAGAATACTCATTTACTACTTTTTCGGCCGTTAATAAATTATCAGTATCCATTCGCATATCAAGTAAGCCATCTTTACTAAAACTAAACCCGCGACTAGCCGTATCAATTTGAGGCGAAGAAACCCCTAAATCAAAGACAATCCCATCAATTTTGGTAACTCCTAATTTAGCCAGTTCTTTTTTTAAATTCACAAAATTACTTTTTATTAAAGTATAATTACTACCTATTTTAGAAAGTCTTTCCTCGGCATAAGATATAGCCATTTTATCTTCATCAAAAGCATAAAGATGTCCTGTTGTTAACTTTTCTAAAATTTTACTAGAATGTCCCCCAAGTCCTAGGGTAGCATCAACATATATCCCATCTTCCTTGATATTTAAATTTTCAATAGCCTCGCTTAATAATACACTATAATGTTCCATAAATAACCACCTTACTAAGTAATTTTTCTAACTTAATCTTACTATAATTTACTTTTTTTGTAAATAAAAGAGCCTAAAAATCTAGGCCTAGACGCTCTTTTTACAATAATAAGTTCCCTAATCTTAATAACGATTACTCTTTCTAGCATTTTCTTCTTAATAATTTAGCATAATTTCTAATCTCTCTTTAGAATATTCTAAAGCATTACTAAATTCATTGGCATCTCTAAAAGTATCAGGTCTTTTAGAGATTGTAAAATACTTATCGTTGGCAGTATCTTCCTTTTTTTGAAAAACCCCTTTAATTATATAACTGTTACCTGGTCCTAAGGAAAAGACAATCCTTATTTGATCATTATATTTTATTTCATAAGTATCTGGTACTCCTACTAACTTTTTTACTGTATAACCAACATTATTACCAACTTCAAAATTAGTAAGTAATTCCCTTACTCTGCTAAAACACTCCTCTGGTAAATCATCTAAATCTCGTTCGATATAAGACTTTTTAGTCATTGTGTTATAATCATTAGAGCTTAGCACTAAAGTTTTCTGCCCATTAATTGAGACTTCATTTTCTAAATCATTAGTCGCTGTTTCTTCAAGAAGTAAGGCTAACTTTTTCGTTAGAAGGTTACTAAAAGTTAAATAACCATTATAACTAGCAGCAGCCATTTCTAATTCTTCTGAATCTAAAAAGTTAAAATCATTAGCCAAAACCATTTCTTTTAAACTAGCAATATTATCGGCAGTTAAATTTATTAATCGGGAAAATAAATATTTTCTATCTTCAACGCTATAAATATCCATCTTAGCAAAATATTTTTCATACTGTTCTTCTTCGGTTTCATTACCAATAACTCCGATTAACCCCAGTAAAATATTATGAGCAACCTCACTTACCCCATTATTATCTACCGGTATTTGTTGATACTCCGATTTTACTAAACTTAAAGCGAGAAGCGCCGCTTGTTGAAATTCTAAGCCTTTATTCCAAAATAAAGCAAGTTTAGTTAAAAATGTTTCTTCTGCTGTAAAAGAACTACTATTACGCATCAAACTTTCTAAAAAAGCCAATTGGTCTTCCGAAAGTGAGACTGTATCTTTATTATCAATTTTAGCAAGAATCCCTTTATAAATTTCATTTTCCTGTTTTATCTTACTATGTAAAGATTCTAATTCTTCTTTTTTATCTAAAAACATTTTATAATAGTAATTAATTACTTCCATAGCTCGCATATCATTTTTTAAGGCATAATCATTTAAACTTTGTAAAAAACGTTCTTCATCTTCTTTTTTTAGATTCATTTTACTAAAATTAATATTTTTTAATTGATAATAACCAGATTTAAGATTTTTATTAAATAAAGGTAATATTCCCTTTAGATATATCATTGCTCCTTCTATTTCTGGCAGTATTTTTGCATTTTTTCTAATATATTCTCGTTTACTAAATTGCAATAAATTTTTTAATTTAGCAATATAATATTCATAATCAAATTTTTCTTTATTCATATAACCTCTCTATTCTAATACCTTTATTATATAATTTTTCTTAAATTAGTACAATGAAAAAATCTCTAACCCCTTTAATAATTAACAAATAATAATATTCTAAGACCTTTTGTGAGGTGAAAAAAAGAACCTATCACTAGGCTCTTGATGAATATTTACCGTCTTTAGTAGAGATAATTATATGCTCTCCTTGGCTAATAAACATTGGTACTTTAACAACATAACCAGTTTCAATTGTGGCATCCTTTAAGGCATTATTTGTCGTATTACCTTTAGTAGCCTCCGTAGTTTCTACTACTTCAAATTCAATCTTTTCTGGTAAATCAATACCAATTATTTCACCTTCATAGAAGTTAATAACAATTTCTAAATTTTCTTTTAAATATTTCTTTTCTTCTTCTAATTTAGAAGCAGGTACTTCAATTTGTTCATAACTAGCAGTATCCATAAATACATAATTATCACCAGTACTATATAGGTATTGCATTGGCTTTCTATCAATATGAGCCTTTTCTACTTTAATATTAGTATTATAAGTATCTTCAACGATAGAACCAGTCTTAAGATTTCTTAATTTCATCTTAACGAAAGCAGCACCCTTACCTGGTTTTACATGTTGGAATTCAACTATTTGACATAGTTTTCCATCCATAATAATTGTCATACCATTTTTAATATCATTAATGTTGATGTTCATAATATATGCCTTTCTTTATTATTTCTTTTCTTTATGTGTTGTTTTTCTACCGCAATTACTACAAAATTTCTTAGTTTCTAACTTTTCTGGAGTATTTTTCTTATTTTTACTTGTAGTATAATTTTCGTGCTTACATTCTTGGCACGCTAAAGTAACATAATTTCTATTTTCATTTTTAGCCATAAGTATCCCTCCTTTGCTTCACTCCTAAGTATTTTATCATATTTTTAAGTATTTGCAAACAAATAATTAGTTATTTCTTTACTAATTAAGCGGGACAAGGGTGCATTATACTTTACTTTAGCATTTTCTATCGAAATATTGGGATTCATAATAACTAGGGAGTACTTAGGATTATCTTTCGGCATAAAGACGGCAAAAGTGGTATTAATCGTTGTTATATCTTTATCATAATAACTCTGAGCCGTTCCTGTCTTACCCGCCGCCTGATATTTTTTAGCCACATAATTATTAGCCGTGCCTCCATTTACAACTTGATAAAATCCTTCTTTAATTCTTTTAAAAGAATCACTATCTAAAGGTACTTGATTTAAAATTTCTACATCTCTTTTTGCTAAAGATAACTTATAACGAACCCCATCCCTAGCAATCGTATTAATATAATTTAAAATTTGTAAAGGACTATAAGTATCATACTGACCAATCGCTAAATTAAGATATAAATCACTAGAAATAGATTTTCCTTTAATTCCAGTATTTTCTTTGGGAAAATCTATTCCCGTGGAACTGCCTAAACCAAACATAGCAAAAACATCCCGATATTTATTAAAATCCCTTATCGACACTGGTAAATCCATATTATATTTATAAGTATTCCCCGTAAGTTTAATAGCATTCATAAATTGATAATAATTACTCGATTGTTTTAAGGCGGTAATATCATCCAAATAACCTAAATCTTTAAAAGAACATTTCTTCGGAACATGATGAATTTTAACACACCCATCTTTTATTTTTTTACCTTTTTCAATAACATTATTTAAATATCCCACCGTATTAGAAGCCCCTTTTATAACGGAACCCGCCGTATAACTAGTAAGCATTATATTACTACTAACATCTCTAAAACTATCATTTTCGATTTTAAGACCACTTATTGCTAAAATCTCACCCGTATTAGGATCACTTATAATACTATAATTGGTATCAAAATAATCAGTATTTCGTAATTTCTTTACTTTTAACATATTACGTTTTTGAATATCAATTAACTTTTCTTCTAAATCTAAATCTAGATTTAAAATTATATCTTGTCCCTTTTTACCACTTTCATAAATTTCTAAGGAGTTATCATCTTTTAAAATATATTTATTTCTTGTGCCATGTAATATATCTTCATAGTAAGATTCTATTCCCGATACCCCCACTATTGTATCATTTAAATAACCCTTTTCTTTATAATAAGCATAATCTTCTTTTCTAATAGATCCCGTACTACCAATAATACTAGGAATAATATTATATAAGTTTTTTCTTTCGTATAAATAATCACAAGTTAAACCAGTAATATTATATTCTAAAACTTGCATACACAAATTATCGCTAACATCATTTTTAATTATCTTAGTATCATAATAATAGCCACTAGTCATCAAATAATAAGTATGAATAATTATCCTTTCTTTTAAACTATATTTTTTTATTTCTTCATTTAACCTACTAAATTTCAAATTATAAACAGCCTCTAAATCTAGACTTCGATATTTAATTTTTTCTTTATCCTCTTTGGTTAATAAATAATCAGTATTTTCTGTTAATAAATAATATTTCTTT
>CAKORQ010000089.1 GCA_934101445.1 uncultured Bacilli bacterium
AGTATTTACAAGGGTTACAGCGGTTTTTATCAACACATTTTGTCCTATAAGTCTAGATTCAAGGGATTAAAATAAACATATAATGCGGAAGATGGGACTTGAATGAATTTGTACCTTAAAAAACACGATAGAAAGGGGCTTTTCAGCACATCATTTCAAAGTGTAACAAAAAAGTAACAAAACCATCTCCGCATTATTTTGAACAAGCCGACAAATTGGGGTTTACTCTTTGAAATCACTCTTAAGAACTGCATACTGCGCAGTGTCAATAAACGTGTCCTTTTTGTAATACTTTTGTCTAGCAATTCCTTCAAACCGCATTCCACACTTTGTTAATACATGTACAGATGCAACATTTCCATCAAACACTTCTGCCTGAACACGATTTAATTCAATCTCATCAAATGCATATTTTAGTACAGCTTGAAGCACTTCCGTCATTATACCTTGTCCCCAATACTGTGGCGAAAGCATATAGCATGTATCTGACATAAAACATGATTCTTCAACATTTCCCAAATTAATCGTTCCAATCAAATCATGATTTTCTTTCCATTCAATTACCCAATGAAAATATGTATCAGATTCATAATTATCTGCCCATTTATGTACCTTTTCTTTATATATTTCCATATCCGTTACGGGATTGAACGGAAAATACCTGCAAACTTCTTCGTATTTTGCCCAGTTTTCATACATCATTTGATAATCGTCTGGAACAATTCTTCTCAATATACAACGTTCTGTATCTATTATTTTTGTACCAATTTTATTCATTGCACTCCTCCACAACTTCTTAATTTGTAAAATTAAGTATATCACGCCAAGCTATGAAAATATAGAAAATTATTTTTTAACTTTGATATATGTAATTTCTTGCCCTGTTTCCTCGTTGGTGTATTTCTTTTGGTTGCATACTTTGGGATTTAGCTCAACCGACTTCATGAAGTTCTCAACATCATCAAGCATGATGTTCTCCACTTCTGCGGTTTCAAGATTTCTGCTACATAAATAGCAGTGCTTTCCTTTGGTGGCGATAATCATTTCTTTTGTGATGTACTTGGTTATATAGCTGCTCACTTTCTGGGTGTTTTCAATTTTTGAAACCGTAGTAAATCCATATCTGAAAGTTTTGGAATTGACATTATAAATCTTCTTCCCGTTCTTTTTTATTCCACTATCTTCAAGTTTTAACCTATCGCAATTTGTACCGATACCATGAAAATGAATTCTCCCAGATTTATGGAATTCTGGAACAAAGATATATTTAAAATCTGGGTTCTGATCTTTAATATTTTTGAGAAATTGGTGTAATCGTTTATAGCATTTATCATAATCAAAACTATCTACTTGCTTTGGATCAAATGTGATTGTGAAAAATAGTCCATTGCTCCAATCGTTAGAAAAAGCGTAATTATAGATTTTTTGCTTGGTTCTGCTTAAAGATGACTGCTCGCTATGTTCCTTGCTTTCCTTTGTTCGTTCTTTCTTGGTTGCTTTATTATACTCTACTCCGCCAATTTCTTCATATTCAACATGGGCGGAAGTTCTTTTATTACCCGTTTGAAATGGTATCTTAAAAAGTCGATACTCTTCATGATTTAAATACATTACATGCTTCATATTATAAAACTGCGGGGTTTCAAATATGGACTTAATTACGCTGCCTTTGTAGTATCTCCAAGACGCTTCCTCTTTGGTAATCTTTTGGCTTAATGCCAACTCTTTTATTTTCTGTTCTTCTTTTTGTTTCTCTAGTATCTCTAATAGTGTCATGTGCGTTCTTCCTTTCTGCTACTCCGCCAAAAATGTTGCCTATGTCAAGTAAGGCAACAAGGCTGTTTATTAGTTTCATTAGGAAGTATGCAAGACCGCTTAAACTTCAAATTGTGCTATATAGCCAAATTTCATATTTTTTATGAAGGGAGGGATTTTACATGAATGAAGATGATATGACATTAGACCAGATAATTGCATTTCATACTTTAATGTGTGAAGCACAAAAGATAATTGACAGTTGGGATGCCGAGGACAATGCAGACCAATTGGGAGATGATTTTGAAAAGTACGACCGACAAACACCAAGTTATGATGATGAAAGATAAGAAGAGCCCCACATTTGCAAAAGGTATAGGGGCTTAGACCTTTACAAGATTTCGAAGCATAGGCGGTCTTGTAAATGGTCGCACAGAGAGGAGGAATTATATGGCTTTATTAGCTTTTCATTGCCAGAACTACAAGGCTGGCGCATTAGTTGGAATTGATGGACACAATAGACGATTGCACAAGAACCATAAAAGCAACCCAGATATTGATAATGAACGCTCTGCCAACAATATAGTATATGTAGCACCGAAAAAGAATTTGTATGCGGACTGCAAAGCAATCATAAAAGAGAAAGTAATAGACACAGGGCACAGGGTAAGAAAAGACAGTAATTGGATATGTGAATGTATCTTCTCATATCCCGAAGAACTACCGCCCGACAGAATGGATGACTATTTTGAACTAATCATTAAATACATGGGCGCAAGACTTGGCAAAGACAATGTAATTGAAGCGGTGGCTCACTGCGATGAGGGTGGATTGAACCATCTACATCTTGACATTTTACTTATAACCCCAGAGGGTCGCTTATCTTCAAAAGCACTCATCACTAGGGAATTTATCCAATCTATACATGATAAACTTCCAATCGTTTTGCAAGCCCATGGTTTTGATGTAGAACGTGGCGCAGTTGGTCATGAGGGCGGACTATCTGCAAAAGAATATAAAAAGCAGATGGAAAGCGAAGCAAAAGAAATCAGCCACAAAATAGATGAGATGGTTGAAGAACATAACCGCCTACTAGAAATTATTAAAAGGCTACGGGAAATAGCCCAACAACTAGAACTTGGCAACCTAGCCAAAGCACGAGATATAGTATCCCACCATCAAAAGTCCAGATAAATCAATTAAGCAAGCACACAAAACGCTTGCTTTTTTTAATGCCCAAATACTGAAAAATTGATTTTTATTTTTGGTGCTTAAAATGTCAAGGAAAAAATGTAACAAAAATAAAAAATTATTTAATCTCAAAACACTGATTTACTTTCTGTATAGCCCTTTCTTTTTCGTTTTTTATAAGTTCATTCTGCTTTTTTGTGCAATGTGCTGTTCTCAATTTTTGACCTCCAAAAATCAATTATCAAGCATGCTACGATAAGGCTGTAACAAGAACACGCGCGCGAGTTCATAACTTCCAGACGCTTCCCAGAGTTGCAAACTGCAAGCGTTTGGCTTCCGAATAGGAGGTCGTTTATGAATTCAAATGAATGTAATATTGTTGGTGTTAAATGCACAAAAGAAGAGTTGCTAGAAGCAACAGAGAGAGCTATGATTAGTAAGAATGATGTGCTGAAAGAATTAGAACTTATGAGACGAGAAAAAATTCTTTTACAGCATACTGAAAAATACAAAATCTGGCTCGCTGACGATGGACGATGGAAAACTAAAATTCCAGACGGTAGCAAATATTGGAAGTTAGTAGCCAGAGCCACAAAAGAGAACCTTGAAAACTACATAGTTGATTTTTACAAAGCAAAGGAAGAAACAGACAAGGTAACAATGGCAACTATTTACCCCAATTTTCTTGAATATAAGTATTTATCTTCGGAAAAAGGCACAGCCAATAAATTACAGTGGGTTTGGAACACCTACTATAAAGGCAGCACCATTATCAAAGTAGAACTTTCAAAAATGACTGTTGGCGATTTATCAGATTGGCTTTTGAAACTGATTGATGAACGAGACCTTACCAAAAAGAAATATGTAGAAGTCAAAGGTTTAATGAACCAACTCTATGATTATTGCATTAGTCACAATATGGTGCAGATAAATCTACCGCGCCAAATTGCTATGCCTTCAAAAAATGTTTTCTTTGAAGCAAAAGCAAAGCCAGAAGAAGAAATTATTTATTCCAGCGCCACCAAAAGCGAAGTTATCAAAAAAGCACTTGCACAATTTGAAAAAACGAAAAACACCGCTTATTTAGCAATCTGCTTAAATTTCAATCTTGGTCTGCGTATTGGCGAACTTGTGGCACTTCGTGAAAGTGATATTGACGGAGATACTATTCACATTAGCAGAGGTGAAGTCAAAAACTACACCAAAGATGAAAATGGTAAAATTGTCCGCAATGGCTACAAAGTTGCACAACACCCAAAAACCGACGCAGGAATTAGAACCTTGGTCTTAACACCAGACGCCAAAAAGTATATTAAAATGGCACTTGATGAAAACAAAGCTAACAGACGAAACAATGAGGATTATATCTTTGTTAGTAAGTCTGGTGAAAGAATGCATGAATATGCTGTGAATAATGTACTTCGTAGATGTAATGGCGTAAGAAATGAAAAAGACCGCTTTATTATCTCTGGTAAGCCTAGCGGAAATCACGCAATCAGAAAAACCTGTATCTCTGAACTGCATGACAGTCAATTATTACCAGACAGAATGATTTCTGACTTTGCAGGTCACAAAGATATTTCTACAACGCAGAAATATTATATTCACTCTGTTACTCCACTTACAGAAAAAGCAGATGTATTCGCCAGGGTTTTCGGTTCAAAAGCAATGTAACAAAGTGTAACAAAAAAATTTCATAAGGACAAAAGAAAAAAGGGGTTATAGGACAAAACGTGTTGATGGCTAGTCCCATTTGTTGAATGATTTATCATAATTATGGAACTCACTCCATACAATCGCCTCACCCCAAATAGAGAGGCTTTTTTCTAAGC
>CAKORQ010000090.1 GCA_934101445.1 uncultured Bacilli bacterium
CAAGACTAAGATTGCAAATAAACAAGAAGTTGACTTAAGTCAGACGGCACCAAGAATTAAATGGTTAGAAAAAAAGGGCAAAATTACAACAATAGAGGTTATAAAACCTAGTACTAGTTCAATTAATATTGATACTGCTACATCAGAGTTAAACGAAGATGATACAAAAATAAAAGTTTTTACTTCATATACTTTTGATTCAGAAACAGGTACTTATGGTGTAAGTAGTGATGCGCAAATTGTTGATCCTACAACTTTAGACTATAACAATAATACATATTATTTCTCTAGTGAATCCATTTCTTACAATGCTTCATCTGGAAAATTATATTCTTATTATGAATATGGCGGTAGAACTATATACAAAATTAATGCTTGTACTAAGAGTATAACTAATACGGTTTGGAATTCGATTTCTTATGAATCTATTACTTATAATTTTAGTGTAACCATGTTAAGTGAAATTGAAGGTGAAAGTGACTTATCAGATAAAGGAATTTATAAAGCAATTGATGATTATGGCACAACATATTATTATCGTGGAAATATAAGAAATAACAATGTATATTTTGCGGGCTTTTATTGGCAAATAGTAAGAATTAATGGCAATAATTCTGTAAGGCTCATATATAATGGTGCTGCTTCTAATGCCACTGGGATTTCTCAGTATATTAATAATCAAAAATATCCTTTTAATTCATCATACAGTTCTGTAGCAACTTCAGATTATATGTATGGAAACCTATCTGCAACTAATTTTGATGAATTACATTCTAATATAAATTCATCTCAGGCAAAAACGATTATTGATGATTGGTATAAGGAAAATATTAATAAGTATTCAAATTATATTGATGGTAATGTTGGATTCTGTGGTGATAGAAGTGTTTATGAAGGTGATGGTGTCTCTATTAATGTTCAAACAACATATGGCTCTTTTGGAAGATTTAGAAATAATTCGCCAATATTTACATGCCCAGATATAAGTAGAGATTTATATTCGGTAAAAACTGCGACAATAGGTAATAAAGCACTGGATTATCCGGTTGGTTTAATTTCTTACGATGAATTAGTATTTGCGGGATTGGATAGGTATCACACTAATTATTTTTCTTGGGTATATTCCACAGACAGTTATTGGACAATATCACCAGCGTTTTATTATAAAAATAAGATGGCATCACACAATTGGACTTTGATCTCTTTAGGCCGTTTGGATGATTGGGGATTAGTAACTGATTATTACGGTCTTAGACCTGTAATTAATTTAAAATCTGATGTTAAGATTACTGGTGGAACAGGAACTGCAAATGATCCGTTTGTTGTAGATACAAATAATTAAGTAACTGGGGCCTAAAAAAATATAAATATTTTAGTATGGTTTATTTATAATTCTCTTATCAAAAATGGCCCCAGTTACTTTTTAATGAATATAAAGGAGTAATAATACAAATGACAAAGAAAAATATAATATTTTTAAGTGTATCTTTAGTATTAATAATATTACTAGGAATAGGAGTATCCTATTCGATGTGGAATGTTAGTGTATCACAGGATACTAATAATACAGCCTATACAGAATGTTTTGATTTATCTATAACTAATAAAGAAAATAATATTAATTTAGATAATGCTTATCCTATAAGTGATGATAAAGGAAGAAATTTAATACCATATACTTTTACAATTACCAATACATGCGATATAACCGCCAAGTATTCAGTTAATTTAGAAGTGTTAAAAAATTCTACTCTGTCTAGTAATTTTATAGATGTAATGATAAATAATTCATCAATAAGATTGTTAAAACAATTTACAGAAACGCAAAAAATAAATACATCTAGTATAGAAAGTAGAAAGATAAGTTATGGGTATCTAAATTCTGGGGAGTCTATAGATTATTCATTAAGACTATGGATAGATTATAATACTACTCTAGAAGATTTAAATAATGAAATTAAAACTTTTAAGTCAAAAATAATTATAGTTGGTGAACCTATTAAAGATGAAAATTTAACAATTAACAATTTTGATTATACCGGAAATGAACAAGTATTCACTGCTAAAACAACAGGATATTATAAAATGGAAACATGGGGAGCAGAAGGAGGATATGGAATAACACAAGAGCTGCATTCTCAAGGAGGATATGGTGGTTATTCTGAAGGAAAAGTATATTTAAAAGCAGGTGAAAAACTTTACATCAATGTCGGTCAAGGAGGGGTTAATGGAGAGGAAAATTACACTAGTGGTACTAACGATATTTCTTATTTAAGAACTAGTTACAATGGTGGTGGTGCCGGTGCTATAAATTGGAATTGTAACTGGGGTGGAGGCGGCGGCGCAACACATATAGCAAAAACAAGTGGTTTGCTTTCTGATTTAGAAAAAATAAAAAATGATATTTTAATAACATCCGCAGGCGGCGGAGGCGGCGGAATTTGCGTTAGTCAAAGCAGCGTTGGTAGTTATCAAAATGGTGCTTCGGCTGGTGGATTTGTTGGAAATTCTGTAGATGGACATTGTGGGAGTAATGAAATTTCTCCGACTGGAGGAACACAAACTGAAGGAGGTAAAAATCATTCTGGTACTGTTGAATCTTCATTTGGTAAAGGCTCAAATTTGGGCTCTGGTGGCGGAGGAGGATTTTATGGCGGTAGTGGTGGCTGGAGCTGTGGTTCTGGTGCTGGAGGTGGCTCTAGTTATATAGGTAATTCACTTTTAACTAGTAAAACTATGTATTGTTATGATTGCCAAGAATCAACTGAAGAAAGCACAAAAACTATATCAACTACCTGCAGTGAAGAAACTCCAACCGAAAATTGTGCTAAAAAAGGTAATGGTTACGCTAGAATAACCTTAGTTAGCATCGATGATGAAGAAGCAAACGGTATTGAAAATACTATTATTAGTCAACTTGATACAACTGGAAAGTGTCCAAATGTTAATAATGAAGGTAGTGTTACACTAACTAAGAATGAATCAGAAAATTCACTGTTATGCAGCACTAAAGATAATTATGGTACAAGTTATTATTATCGCGGTAATGTTAAAAATAATTACGTTCGTTTTGCTAGCTTTTATTGGCGTATCGTAAGAATAAATGGTGATGGTTCTGTAAGGATGGTTTATGATGGAACGATTGCCCATAAAAATGGTGAAGCAAGTGAGGATCGAGTTATTGGCAAGAGTGCTTATAATGAGAAAATTGATGATAATGCGTATGTTGGTTATATGTACGGAACTTCTGGTGCCTCAACCTATGAAGAAACGCATACAAATATTAATGATTCAACCATAAAAAAATATATTGATACATGGTATGAAAATAATTTAAAAGATACTAAATATGAAAAATACATTGTAGATAATAATTTTTGCAATGTTCGCTCAATTGACACTAGTCAATCAAATTATGAAAATACTGGCATTGGAACGGCCTCAACCGCTTACAAAAAATTTTATGCTAAGGTTGACGAATCTGAAAAGTATCGTGAAGTCACAGTGAAATGTAGTAACCATAATGATAGTTTTAGCGTAAAGGCTTCTTCTTCAAATAATGGTGCTTTAACATATTCAATTGGTCTTTTATCTACGGATGAAACTATGCTGGCTGGTGGATATATTGGCAATAATCAAAACTTTTATTTGAATTCTGGAATTGATTATTGGACCATGTCTCCAAGGGATTTATTAGCTGTTCAAGTTAATATAAATTATGTGAATTCATCAGGAAATGCTGGAATAGCTAAGGATAGTAGCGGACTTTCTAGCAAATTGTTCGGCGTTAAACCAGTTATCAATGTTCAAAGTAACTCCTTTATAGGAGGAATAGGCAGTATTGATAATCCATATGTCATAGAATAACAACTAATTAAAATATCATACACAAAATAATTTCCTTACCATAATATATAATGAGACTTATAAAAGGAGGGAAATTTATGAATAACGGATGCGGATGCAACGGAATGGGTCCTGCTATTATCTTAGTTTTATTTATATTATTAATTATCATAGTTGGAGCCTTTATCTAAGGTGATATTATGGAAAAGTGTGTAAAAAAGGATACTTGTCCTAATAAAACCAACCAAAACTACTTATTTATAATAGTTCTTTATATTTTACTTGCTATTATATTATCTAGTTTTATCTTTTATTAAAAGGGGAAAACCCTTTTTTTCTAATGCTTTTTTTAAGTTTTTATATTATAATGGAAGTAGTTAAGAAAGTAGGGCGTTAATATGGCAAAAAAGAAAAAACGTAAAAATAGTGATGATAAGGCTAAAGGTTATAGTGTTGAACTTACTGGTCTTATTATTGTTTTAATAGGTATTATTGGTTTTGGCTTTGGAATAGTTGGCGCTATGATAAAGAAATTTGCCATCTTCTTAGTTGGTGAATTTTGGTTTGCTTTACTTATTTTATTAGTTGTTATTGGTATTCTAATGCTCTTTAGAAGAAACTTACCTAATTTTAAGTCGGCTAAATGGGTAGGAATATTTATTTTACTGGCTGTCACTTTAGTTCTTGCCCATGCGACTTTTATTAAAAATAATTATACTTTTGCCAGTGTTATTAATGCAACGAAAGATAATTATATGGAACGTATTTCTACTATTAATGGCACCGGTCCGATATTATCTAGTGGTCAAAGTTCTATAAGCGTTGGGGGTGGGGCCATTGGAGCCTTACTTGCTGGTGGTTTAGTGCAACTATTTGGTTATATTGGAACCATGATTGTTATTTCTATTAGTGCTATATTTGGAATCGTCTT
>CAKORQ010000091.1 GCA_934101445.1 uncultured Bacilli bacterium
ATTTAGAATTACTTGAGGAGGTTAAATATTCTAATTCTCCGAGAAAGAAAGTAGACAGTCTTAATGCCGCTTATTTAGGATTAGCCAAAATAAGTTTTAGAAGAGGGGATATTAAAAAATTTAGCGAATATTTAAATAAAATTAATCCCTTAACTAAAAAAGACATTGAATTAAAGAATGATACTTTGGCCAATTTGTTGTTTTATCAAGAAAAGTATGGTGAGGCTATTTTAAAACTTCAGGGTAGTCTGCATAGTGATATTAATTTTATTAGAGAACTAGCCCAAGATAAGATTGCTATTATGAAATTTATTAATGGCGATATTAAAAGTAGTAAATTAGAATTAAGTAGAAATTATCCGGAAAGACCACTTACTAAAGGGGGAAGTGTTACTTTAGCCCGTATTTATAAGGATGAAAAAAAATATAAAGAGGCTTACAACTTATATTTTAGTTTAGGAATTAAAGAACCAGAATATTTAGTAGAGGCTTTAAAATGTGCGATGGAATATGATGAGACTTTGGCCATTACTGTAGTTAATAAATTACTTTTAACCGATGTTATTAAGGATAAATACCTACCATATTTAATTTATCTAAGTAAAAAGTATAATATTTTCTTTCCTGGAGTTAATTATGATGAGATGTCTTTATTTGCTTCAGAGTTTTTAAATCATGATGAATTAAGAGTAAAAGAGCAGGCTGCTATGTATAGTGGGCAATTAAATTATAGAGAAGGTTTTACTTGGAATTATGTGTATGAGGGAATTATTAAAGATTCTTTAGAAAATGCTTTTACTTCAGATAATGTTTCTTTTGTTCCAGGGACACTTTATGATACTTATATTATTTATGTTCCTTATCTGGCTTGGGAGTATAAAGATTATATAGTGGTTAAGACTTATAAGGATACGAAAGTACCAATCGAAGTTACTTTAAAAAGCCAAACTGAATTGGTTTCTCAAACAGCGATTTATTTATTAAAACAGGATAGTAATGTTCGTAAACTATTTAGATAGTTTTAGTTGATAAGAAGTAATTATCAGTTTATAATAAAAAGAGAAGGGGGATTTAAGCATTCTTAAGTGCTTATTCTATTGAGTATGGTTAATAAGGATTTACAAAAGGCAATTACTTTTTATCAAAAAAAAGAGTTGTTTAAGGCAAAAGAAATTTTTGAAAAGAATTATAAAGAAGGAAATTTAGATGAACAAATCCTAGCAGCGTTTTATTTAGGCAAAATTGCGGGTATTTTAAAAGAGAAAATTAAAGAAGTAAAGGCTTATTTTGATTTTGTGATTTTACATGGCGATGCTAGTTTTAAGGGTAAGGCTTATATGGAGCTGGGAATTTATTATCGAGGACAAAAAAATCAGAAAGAAATGCTTGATTGTTATAAAAAAGCCTTAGTATATATTCCTAATGATATAAGATTGTTAACGGAGTTGGGTAATTATTATTTAAATAAAAATGCTTGGGATATGCAAAATATTGCCCAAAGTTATTTTAGCCAAATTTTGAAACTTAATGAATCCGAGGAAGATGAATATAAGTATACTCGTAATCGTAACATGGCATATTTTGGACTGGCTAAGGCCCTTACTAAGCAACAATTAACTAAAGAAGCAAAAGAGATGCTTAATGAAGTAGAAGTTCAAGGGCAAAAAGATAAAGAGGATATGAGTAAATGCTACGGGAATATTGCGGCCTTAGAAGGAAAATATCAGGTTGCCATTAGTTTCTTTCAAAATAATTTAAAAAGTCATAATGAAAAGGTTGTTAATAATGCTAGAGAAAAGATAGGCATCCTTTATGCCATAACTGGTGAATATGATAAGGCAATAATTGCGTTAGAACCAGTGGCTAAACTATCATATAAGGGAAGTGTTGCTAACTTTGTTTTAGGTAAGATTTATTACTTGAAAAAAGATTATAAAAAGGCTTATGAGGCTTCGATGAGGTCAAAAAGTATTTTTGATGTTGCCTTACTTTATGCTTTAAAGAGCGCTATTTGTTACGATGAGACTTTGGCTATTTTAGTTGGTAATACTATTGTTAGTAATCCTGAATTACTGGTTAAATATCGTCCTTATTTATTATATCTAAGTAAAAAGTATAATATTTTCTTTCCAGGGTTGGATTATGATCATTTAAGCAGCAGGGAAAGGGCTATTATTTCTTTAGATATATTGGATGTTTATGAACGAACGGCTCATATTTATAATTTGGAATATGGTAAGGATGTAGATGCTTATACTATTTTTGAAGAAAATTTGGAAGAAAGAATTTTAAAATCTATGCCAATAGTTAAGGGTGGGTATTACGATTCTTATTATCTTAAACCTATTGATACTAAGGTATTTAAGGATAAGGGTATCCTTGTAACTACTTTAAAAGATACTAAGGATATTATTGAAATTAAAATTGTAAGCCCAGAACAAATGGCTACTTATAATAATAAAGATATATTTGAAAATCAAAAAGGATTAATTAGAAGCTTATTTAAATAAGTTTAAAATAAAAAAGTGTTATTCTAATGATTAAAGGAAGAATAACACTTTTTAATATGATTACAAGTTTTTGATTTTTTCTGTATTTTTAAAATTCCATTTAACGTAATGCTTTAGAAAAGTCTCGCCTTTAGTATCGAGAATTTTTTTGGCTAAAGCATCAACTTTATCGCTGGCTCCGAAGATAACAGGAGTACCAATTTCCATACTTATTCTTTTCATTTCTTTTAAGAAAATATAACGACTAATAATAGAGGCGCAAGCCACGGATAAGACTTGATCTTCGGCTTTGGTCATAAAAGTAACATTACTTATTTTTTCTTTTGCTCCGCTAATATGTTCGTAAAATTTCTTAGGGTAAACAAATTGGTCAATAACAATACATTGATAAGCGTAATTATCTTTTTTTAGTAAAGAAACTAAAACTTTGTTATGTAAAATAGCCTTTATTTTATTCATGTTTTTATCTTCCAAGGGTAATTTGTTATAAGAATTGTTATCTAAAATATAAGTTACATAAGGAATTCTTTTAATAATGGCCGGGGCAATTTCGATGATTTTTTCATCGGTTATTTTTTTGCTATCGCGGACTCCTAAATCCATTAAAAAATCAATATTTTCTTTAGATACATAAGTAGCACTGACTACGATCGGACCAAAGTAATCTCCTGTACCAACCTCATCACTAC
Organism: uncultured Bacilli bacterium; assembly: GCA_934101445.1. Lineage (GTDB taxonomy): Bacteria > Bacillota_I > Bacilli_A > RF39 > UBA660 > CAG-605. Next base: position 3,200 of record CAKORQ010000091.1, read on the forward strand.
CAATTGTTGCCATGTTATGATATTTACTTAAGGCTGGTTGTTCTTTTTTGGCTGACGTAGTTTTTTTCTCTTTGCCATTAATATCAATGTAGCGATGGTTTTTGATTCGTTCCTGTTCTATCCAAAGGGAAGATTCAATATCGGCGGATAAACCTTGGAACATAATTTTGCCTGATTCGTACAAAGTAATTGTTGTATCGTAATTCTTAACTTGAAAAACCGCATAAGGAGGTGTTTTTAAGGGCATATATTTTTCATAATATTTAATAACCGTATTTTTAAGGTTATCACTAATTTTAAAGACAATAGTCATAATTAATCACCAAGAAAAATTTTAACATATTTACCTTTCTTTTTCAAACTAATTAGTATATACTTAAAGTAGAGGAGTTGATTTTATGGTAAGTATCATTGATGCAATTATAATTATATTGTTATTATTTGGGGCTGTCTTGGGTTTTAAAGCCGGCGTTATTAAAAGTGCAGTATCGTTTTTAGGGACATTGTTAATAATTTTTTTAGCCTTTCAATTAAAAAATCCTATTTCCGAATTTTTGTATATGCATTTGCCTTTCTTTAATTTTAGTGGGGCCTTGGCCGGGGTTACGGTTTTTAATGTTTTGATTTATGAAGGCATTGCTTTCTTAATAGTTTTTGCTATTTTGGAAATTTTATTAAAAGTAGTAGTTATTGCCAGTGGTATTTTAGAAAGCATTTTGCGTTTAACTATTGTTTTTGGATTGTTTTCTAAAATTTTAGGCCTTTTCTTTGGTTTTATTGAATATTATGTTATAATATTTGCCGGTCTTTTTATGTTAAATTGCTTTTCTAATACCGCTTTTTTAATAAAAGATTCAAGTTTGGCTACTAATATTTTAAATAATACCCCTATTTTAACAGAACAATTTAGGGAACCAAAGGCCGCCATTGATGAAATATTAAGTTTAAGTACTACTTATAAAAATGATAAAGAGGGTTATAATGCTAAGGCTTTGGAAATTTTAATTAAATATAATGTTATTTCTCAAGAACAAGCCGAAAAACTAATAAGTAAGAAAAAAATTGATATTCCAAATGCCCAAGGGATAATAGATTCTTTAAAAAAGAATAGTTAAAACTTATAAAAAGAAAATAAATGGATAATATAATGATGAAGGAGTAAATGATGATAAAATATTTAGAAAAAGATAATTTTGATGAAGAAGTTAAAAAGGGGCGAATTTTAGTTGATTTTTATGCTGATTGGTGTGGACCTTGTAAAATGATGGGCACTGTCTTAGAGACTATGGATACTAATATTTTAAAAGTAAATGTTGATGAATATCCCGAAATAGCCCGAAAATTTGGTGTTATGTCTATTCCAACTTTGATTATTTTTGAAGATGGAAAAGAAGTGGCTAAAAATATTGGCTTCATGTCTAAAGAGGCTTTAACCGAATTCTTAAAATAATAAAAAGTGTTACTATGATTATATTTAGTAGCACTTTTTTAATTAAGA
>CAKORQ010000092.1 GCA_934101445.1 uncultured Bacilli bacterium
GTTATGGGATAAGCATTTTCCAAAGAAATATTATTATTCTGACTAGTAATTTCTACATTAAAACACTTAGTAGTAGCCATATTAACACTATCTTGACTAATGCTAATATTCCATAAAGAATAAGTTACCCCTATCCCCGAAATACATAAAATTATTAAAACAATACTTATTACTAAAACCCTTTTCTTCATATTTTTATATCCTACTTTCTTAATTCTTATCATAATAATATCACATTTTGCTCGTATTTGATAACATAAATTAAGAAATCACTAAGAAAATGTAAAAATTAAATTGGTGATTTTATGAATAATACAAGATTATTAGAACTAAGAGAATATAATTTTTTACATCAAAAAGACATAGCCCAAATTTTAAATATTGATAGATCAACTTACTCTACTTGGGAAACTAATTTAAAAATAATACCTTTAAAACACTTAAATAGTCTTTCTAACTATTATAATATTAGTATGGATTATATCTTAGGTCTTACTAATAGGAAAATAAAATATAAGAAATTAAATGAGTTAGATAAGAAAATAATCGGTAATAATATTAAAAAATTAAGAAGTAATAATAACTTAACTTTAAGAGACTTAGCAAAAATCTTAAATACAACCTCCTCTACTATCTCAGCTTATGAAACTGGCAAGACCCTTTTATTAACCGCTTTTGCTATTGAAATAGCCCAAAAATACCACTTATCCATAGATGAATTATGTGGAAAAGAAAAAATTAATTAATATAATTTTAAGTAAGTCTAAACCGACTTATTTTTTTATAATCTTAAAATTTTTATAATTTACTATGAGCAATAATTATTTTACTTCCGGTAATGAAACGAAAAAAATTAACTTTTTTGCAAAAATTTGGTAAAAAAAGAAGGAAAATGGATTTCACCTGGTAATAAGTATATATAGAAGGACCAAATTGTACCTGCCACTTGTTCTTCTTAGAAAGGAGGAAACTTATGCGAAACGATAAATATGTTAAAACTCAAATTATTTATAATGGCAACCCTTCTAATATTCCGAGACTCTTAGTTAGTATTGATGTCGAAGGGGTTATAAACCATCCAGAAATTTATGGAGAAGAAGTATGCAAGGCTTTTAAAATTTTAAGAGCCTTAAAAAATGATTTTTTTGATTTAAAAACTGCTTTCCTTTTAGCCGGCAATGATTTAGATTTATTAACTATTCCTAATGAGGCCTACCGAATGATAAAAAAAGGTTTTGGTAAAACTTTGGCTGATACCGCAAAATACCAAGGTCCGGAAGAATTTCATAGTAAATTAACCGAAAAAGTTTATCAATTAGTTGATTATCTTTATAGTCCTATTCATCCTGATAAAAATGTATTAGCCCAAAATCTTTGTCAGGCAGTAGAACTTTTTCCTGATGAACTTACAGCCGAAGACATATCAAAGCAAACTATTTTTAGTTTTGAAGAAGCCACCTTTATAAAGAATTTTTTGGCAAGAGATTAAAAATACTCTCAATAATCTAAGAAGAGTAAAATTTTAAAAAATTAAGATTTCAAAAGGAGTAATTTTAACTACCTCTAGAAAATGACAAGATAGAAAGAAGGAATAAAAAATGTCATTATCCCAAAAAGAAGAAATTTTAAAAAAAGAAAGGAAAAATGTAAGAATGGATAAGTTACAAGAAGGTCAGATAATCCCTTTAAAACGAGATTTTATGTTTACGCAAATATTTAATGATGAAAACTACAACTTTGCCCTTTACCAATTATTATCCGATGTTCTAAACCTGAATAAAGAATCATTTAATAATAATATAAAATATTTAAATAGAGATTTAAAAATTTCTAATAAACATAATATGTTAAATAAAGTTGATTTATTGATAAAGCGCAAATTTTCGTCAATTAATGGTCAGAAGCAAGAAGAATATATTAATGTTGAGATAAACACTTCCGAAATAATGCTTGATAGAAACAAAGTTTATAGTAATAAAATTGGCAGTTTTACTCTAGAAAATGGAAATACTAGTTATGAAAATATTGACCGCGTAGTCCAAATAAATTTTAATTTTTTTGATACAAATAAGCTAAGACTGTTAGCTATAAGTCAATTGAAAGACCAAGATAATATTGTTGATAAAGGATGGAAAGATATTTATTATACAGTTTCTGTTAATCTTGCTTTAAATTCATGGTATAATCTAATTGATGAAAGAGAAAAAAAGGTTGCTAATTGGTGTATTTTAATGAGTACAAATGATTTAGAAACTTTTAAAAGAAAGGCAGCAGAAATTATGAGTAAAGAAGAAGCCGATAAATTAACTGACCGTCTCGAAGAACTATCTTGCGACAGAGAAAATATTGCTCTATATACTAAACTCACAAATGAAGAAATGGTCTTTAATACTAGACTTGCCTATGCGGAGGAAGAAGCCAAAGAACAGGGTTATAATGCTGGCATCGAAGAAGGAATAGAAAAAGGTATCGAAAAAGGTATAGAGCAAGGTATCGAACAAGGTATTGAGCAAGGTATCGAACAAGGTTCTAAAGAAAATGCTTTAGCAAATGCTAAAAACGCTATAGGCTTAGGTCTGGATAATGAGACGATTTCTAAAATAACTGGACTTTCTATTGCAGAAATTGAGCAATTACGAACAAATTAATAAAATGAAACAACTAGTCCTAATCGAAGTTATTAGGACTTTTCTTTTAAATTAACAAAAATTGTAAATTAAATGTATAAAATCATCTTTTTAGTTCACACTTTCTAATAGAAAGGTGAATTTATGAAAAGAAGAAGAAGATTAAGAAAATATGTTATCCCAACAATATGCCTAATGTTAGTATGTACAATTCTATTTAGTAGTTATAAAATGTACCAAATTTTAACGGCTGGTGTTCCGGTGGTTAATCCAACTCCTAAAGATAATACGAGTGAGGTAAATAATAGCGGGGACGATACTAATATAACGCCAACCGTAAGTGTAACTAAAAATATTATAAGACCTTATACTAGTACCGATGTAACCGCCACTATTCCGTATTATAATATTGATGGTACTAATGATGAACAAGCCGCCGCTTTAATTTACTACGAAGGTATCTATATGCAAAATACAGGCGTCTTATATACTTCTAATAATGCCTTTGATGTCGTATCAATCTTAGATGGTACTGTTAAAAACATTAAAGAAGATAGTCTAATGGGAAACATTGTAGAAATTGAACACACTAATAATTTAACAACTGTTTATCAAAGTTTAGGCGAAGTCAAAGTTAAAGTTGGTGATACGGTAAAACAAGGCGATATAATTGCTACTAGTGGTCAAAATAAAATAACAACCGATACAAGTAATGCTCTTCATTTTGAAGTATTCTATAAAGGTGAAGTCTTTAATCCAGAAGAATTCTATTTACTTGATTATACTGAAGTAATGAGTAATGACTAAGTTAATTATCTATATAAATGATAATGAAATTCAAATTATTAAAGATAAAATAATTACTTTTACTTCTCCTAGTATAAATAATAGTAATATTATAGAAGAAACTATATTTATAAAAGATTTTAAAAAATTTTTAAAAGATCATAAGTTAATATCTTCAATAATTTATTATCCCATTAATATTTATTTAAATTATCAAGTATTACCTAAGGATATAGTTTATTATAATTACTTATTTGATAAACTAAATCTTACTTTAAATAAAGTTTTATGTATTAATGATTTATTAGATAAAGATAAAAAATATTTACTCTATAATAATAATTCTCTTTATTATATAGATAGTAATATTACTTATAATATAGATTCTAATAGTTTAAACTATTATTTAGATAATATTCCTAAGTTATATATCTTTGGTAATAAAGAGTTTAAAGGCTCAAGTAAACATATAATATTTAGTAATTATTCTACTTATATTGCTTGTTTAATAAAAAATTCACAAGATGATTTGTGAATTTTTTAAAATGTCCATATAAAATTTTTTTGATTATCTTGCTTAAATCCTACTTAAATCTTACTTAAAATAAAACTTATTCTACCACATAAGGGTCATTAATAGTGCCTATTCCTCCAGAAATTTTAACATCGGCTTTTAAATTAATAACAGGCCTTACGCTATCATAAGAATTAACCCAATGATTTCCTTGCACTCCATTATCTTGTGTCCAACTATAAACATGAAAATCAATCCCGTTAAAACTAAGGGCGGACATAATCCAATAGCGGTCATTTGCACTGATATATGATAACATGTTTTGATTGTTATTTGATAATCCAGCAAATTCTAACTCATCAAAAGATGGCAATGCTATCGGAAACTTCAATGATTTATTACCAAAATTTGCTTCAGTAGTTGTATATAAGTCTCTTTGTACATCAGGACATGTGAATTGAGCAGTATTCTCTCCATATCTATAATATGCCTTAAAAAAGCAATAATTATTATTACTTAAGCCATCACCGCTGTATAATGACCTATCACCACAAAAACCTATTTCTGCTGATACTTTATTACTATATTCTTTATCAACTATATTAGTTTTATACCAATTGTCTAAATATTGCTTTACAGTGGAACTATAAATATTAGCATGAATATCGTCAAAAATACTACTTTCAACATTGCCATACATATAACCGACATAAGCAACTTTATTATATAAAGAGTTAAATTG
>CAKORQ010000093.1 GCA_934101445.1 uncultured Bacilli bacterium
ATAGGAGGGGTTATATGATTATTAGAAAACCTTTTAAATTTTTAATTGAACATTTCAAGATTATTAATATTATATTAATGTTGTTAGTGGCCTTTGTTATATTTAAGTTTTTTAATATAATGCAGTTTTTTGGCAATTTTGTTTCTAGTGGTTATAAAACTTTAGAAACGGATTTAGCCACGCATTATATAGGTTTTTTATTACCCATTGCTTTAGTTGTAATTATTTTAATAAATATTATTATTTTTATTTTATTTCGAAGTAAAGATAAAGATACTAAGGCTTATATTGTTTCGACAATTTTCTTTAGTGCTTTATTAGTATTTAGTTTTGTTTACCGGGGAGTTTTAGATAATTTTGAATTTAATACGGTTGAATCCCAGACGGCTTTATTATATCGGGATACGGCTAAGTTTACTTTTTATCCTAATTTTTTGTTTTTTATATTTTATTTTTTAAATTTTATTGGCTTTGATTTAACTACTTTTGAATTTACTAATTTACGTGATGATATTGATATTGCTAAAGAAGATGATGCGGAAATAGAAATTGGAGTGCAACTTGAAGATTATAAAATAAAAAGGACTTTCTTTAGAAAACTAAGGGAAATGAAATACTATGTTATTGAAAATAAATTAGTTTTTATGGGGATGGGAGGAATTTTAGCCTTAGTACTTATAATATTTGGTATAAGTACGTTAGTTAAATTAAATAATAATGTTAAAGTTGATAAGGCTTTTACTTATAGTAATTTTGCTATTACGGTGGAGAATTCTTATTTAACTAAACTAGATTATGGCGGCAATAATTTAAGTGATAAGTATCATTATTTAGTTTTAGTCTTAGCTGTTACTAATAAAAGCAAGACGCCGAAATCCCTAGATACGGATAATTTCTGGTTACAGATTGGCAATACTTATATATATCCGATATTAGATAAATCTACTTATTTTAAAGATTTGGGAGAACCTTATTATAAAGATAATGTAGAAGTAGGAAAGACTCATAAATATGTTTTGTGTTATAGCATTTTAGATAAAGAAATAAGTAAGAGTTATACAATAAGAATATTAGATAGTGTTAAATATGTAGATGGAGTTGGGACTCCTACTTATAAAACTTTGAAAGTTTCTCCTAAAGAAAATGATAAGATAAATGATAATGGTAGTTATTCTTTGGGAGAGGAAATAACTTTAAATAAATCTACTTTAAAAAATACGACGGTTTATGTTAATGATTATAGTATTAATGATACTTATGTCTATGAATATAATTATTGTAATAAGGATAATGAGTGTGTTTTAAAGAAAAATGCAATTTCTAATAATAGTAATACGAAAAAGACTTTAATTGCTTTAAGTAGTAATATTAATTATGATAGTTCTACTAATTATAGTATGTATGGTCAAAATGATTTTTATAATAACTTTGTTACCTTTGAATATGTTTATAATGATAAAACATATACTAGTAGTGTAACTGATAAATCAGTAAATAATGATATAAGTGAGAATAAAGTATTAGAGGTTGATTATAATATGAAGTATGCTTCTAGTATTAAGATGATTATTACAATACGTAATCAAAGATATGTTATATCATTACTATAGATTGTTAGTTTTTAAATATATAAGAATATGCTTAAAAAAGGTGTATTCTTTTTTTAAAAATTATTGCATGGAAATTAATTTAATGATATATTCTAATTATAATAGAAGGGTATTGTTGTATGATGAAGAAGAAAAATAGTAGGGGATTTTCTATTCCTGAGTTACTGGCGGTTATTGTAATTATGGGTATTTTAATTACGATTGCCACGGCCAGTTATAATGGAATTAGTAGGTCTTTAAAACAAAAGACTTATGATAATAAAATTAGTTTAATTAAAACTAAGGCTATAGAGTATGCTATGGATAATAAGGTTGATGTTGGCACTATTAGTGTGGCTACTTTGTTACAAGAAGGATATCTTGATATGGATGCTAATCTTGAAGATGAATATGGAAATAATAAATTGAGTAATCCTTTAGGGGGTTATCTTGATTGTTATAAAATTGATATTAATAAGTATATTGATGATTATGATGTTGATATAACTAATGATAATTCTTGTGAATTGGCTGAATTGGCGGTTTTATCTTCAAAATTAGATATTGAGATTTATGCTGATAAAGGGGATAATTTAAAGCAGTATGGGCTAGGAAAGAATAAAAATACAGAGTGGACTAATAAAGATGTTTATTTGTTTTTAAATCCTAAGGCTTTAAATGATAATAAGTTGAGTACGGATAATATGAAGATTAGTTGGCTTGTTAATGGTGATGTTATTACTTATAGTGGTTCTTTAGCATCGGAAGTAACTAAGGCAAAAGGGTACGCTAATATATATAAAGTATCAACGTTATTACTTTTTAATGGGGAAGTAACGGTTAAAGTGGAAACTATAAAGGGAGTTTTAACTAAAAGTGTTGATGTTAAAATTGATAAGGAATCTCCCAAAGTTGATTTGAGTGCTGATGCTTCGTTTTCTACTTCTAAAAAGAGGATAATTTTTAATGGAAATGATGGATCGGGTTCAGGATTTGATGAGTATGCTTATGCCTTAGAAGATGATGTTAAGAAGACACCTATTTTTAGGTATAAAAGTGATAACGGAAGTAATTATGTAGATGTTTATGAAAATAAAACTTATTATGCTTATGCTAAGGATAAGGCGGGTAATGTAAGTGATAGTCCTACTGAAATAAAGATTACTAATATTGATAATAAAGTTCCGGTATGTAATATTCCGGCTGGTCAGGAAGGATGGAGTCGTAGTTATACCTACACTTATGGGTGTCGAAATGATGTTGGTTCGGGGTGTGCAACTCCGAGTACTACGGAAACTATAACTACTGATACTGATAAAATTAATCTTAATTGGAACATAAAAGATAATATTGGAAATAATGAGACCTGCAGTACCAATTTACAGGCTCATGTTGATGTAACGGCTCCTACTTGTCAAATTGTAATATCAAATAATAGTGTTAAGGGAGAAAATAATTGGTATACAAGTGATGTGGAAGTTAATCTAGTTGCTAATGATAATTTAAGTGGTATTGCTGAAAAGGGTCTTTCCACTAGTTCTAGTGAAGATTATAATGGAGTTGAACAAATTATATTAAGAAATGATACTGAGAGATCAGGTATAACTTATTATGGTTACGTTAAGGATAAGGCTGGTAATACTAACAGATGTGAATTAAATGTTAAAAGATTAGCCGAAAAACCTATTTGTGTTGTTAATGCGGTAGGAGGTAACAATGGTACGGAATGGTATGTATCAGATGTTAATACTAGCGTAAGTTCAGTATCAAAATATGTTGTAAGTACTAAGATTAAAAAGAATAATAATTATTATAGTAATTACACTGTTAATTATAATACAGCGGGGGAAACAATTGTCGGTGAAGTTAGAAATGATGCTGGAACGACTAATACTTGTACAAAGTATATAAAAAGAGATGCCGATGCTCCGGATGTTGATTTTACTTTCCAAAAAACAAGAGAAAATTATGAATGTGATACTTATAAAAATAAGTGCAATGATGTTGAGGCTAAAATAACTATTAAAGGGTCCGTCAGTGGTGTGAACTTTGCCGGGGTATCTGATCATAGTTCTTCAAAATACATTGGTTCGGCAGCAGATATAGATGCTTGTGTTGCTAAGTATACCAATAAAGATAACAATAATGGTGCCGTAGTTGGCGGTGTTGCTTCTGGTATTGTTGGTGCTACAGCAGGTGCTGCTGCGGCTGGTGCTGGGGCTATAGCAGGTGCTATAACTGGGGGTTTGTTTGATGATTTTTCTACTTCTTTATATAGAAGCATTTGTATGATGCAAACTTACTGGGATAAGTCTAAGTGGGTATATAATTATTATGATTCTCCCCATACTTTTGTTCAAGAAGGGGGACAAACGGAAACCTATTATGCTAAAGTGTGCTCGAATGCTAAGGTCTGCAAAGAAGTTTTAGCCGAGATTACTACTCCAGAACCTAAACAAGAAGATAATAGTTGTGGTGTTTTAACTGGAATAGTTGGTGGTGCTGGGGCTGGCTATGTAGCGGGTAATATCTTGGCTGGTTTCTTAGGTCCGGTTGGTTTCTTAGCAGGTCTTATCGGTGGGGCTGTCGTCGGTGGCGTTATCTGTGCCCTTAGTTAGGAGTTAAAATGAAGAATAAAAAAAATAAAATTTATTTAGCAGTGGGACTTACAATTGTCTTCCTTCTTGCTCTCTTTTTAGGAGGGCAAGTAACTAAGACTGTTACTTTTAAAGGTAAAATTAATCATGTTAGTGAAAAAATAATAAAAACGCAAGATAACTTAATAAATAATCAAAAGATATTTAATAAGCCGATGAGTATCAAGGCTAAAATAACCAGTGATAATGTTAAGAATGAAAATATTGATATAACGGCTAATTTAGATTTAGCCAATAATATCAGTGAATTTAGTATTAATCCCTCGATATTAGGGTTAACTAATCCTATCGAATTTTATATTCATAATTCCCGAAAATTTGTAAAAAATAAGGATATATTAAGCAGAATGTATGAGGTAAGTATTGATACTGCCTTGGTAAGTTGTGATGCTACTTTAGAA
>CAKORQ010000094.1 GCA_934101445.1 uncultured Bacilli bacterium
AGCTGTTATTTTTATTGATGAAGTTGATGCACTTTTTGCTAAAAGAGGCGAAGATACATATAATGACAAAAGAGTAAATGAATTTCTACAACAAATGGATGGATTTTCTAGTAAAAATGAAAAAATCTTGATTATTGGGGCAACAAATAGACCATGGGATATTGATAATGCAGCATTAAGATCAGGTAGGTTTTCAAAGAAAATCTTTATACCTTTACCTGATGTAAATGCTAGATTATTTTTATTTAAAAAGAATTTGACTGATATTCCTATTGATGAGATGGATTTTGATTTATTAGTTGAAAAAACAAAAGGTTTTAGTTGTGCTGATATTGTAGAAGTAATTGATTCAGCTAAAAATCGTGCAATTCAAGTTTCAATAGAAAAAAATATAATAGGAAATATTACCAAAGAGGACATTTTATTATCAATTGAAAATGTTGGTAAAAATGTAAATAAAAATATTGATCTAGAATATATAAATTATTCTAACAATTGTGCTATGGAGTGATTAAGATGATTGAAAAGAGATGTCCTGGATGTTTAAATCCATTTGACACATTTACTTGGAAAAAAATAAATGGTTATTATAAATGTCCATGTTGTGGTGGTATACATGATATGGATGCATTAGATTTAGATAATAAAGATAAAAGATATGATTTAATAAATCGTAAAGAAAAAATTTATAGATTATTAAAAAATCTTTTTTTTAAAGAATCAGAATCGGAGTTGAGAGATTTACGTGATGAATATCCTGATGATCCGGAAGTATATTATTTAAGTGCTTTATCAGAAAATTGTATTTGCTATATGAAAAATGATAATAAATTAAAATGGAAATATGATTATATTCCAACTTTAAATAATATTGACTTTAAAAATATATTTGAAACTAATTTTGTAAATATAGCACTAGATAAAGCTAAAGATGATCCTGAAGTATTTGAGTATTACACTGAAGTGTTTAAGTATATTGAAAATACGCGTAAAAAAATTCAAAATGCTTATATAAATAAAGACTACAATTATGATATATTTATTTCCACTAAAATTACTAAAATAAATGAAAAAGGGGAAATCGTATACGATGATAAAAATAATGCTGTAAAAACAACTGATTATGAATTAGCATCTAAAATATATGACATTATTCGTAAAGATGATGTATTGAAAAACAAAAAAGTATTCTTATCTGAAAAAGAAAAAAAACTATTTGTTGGAGAAGAATATGAACATATTATCTTTTCAGCATTACACTCTGCAAAAGTATTTATTTTAGTTGGTAATAGTAGATTTAATATAGAATGGCCTTGGGTAAGAAATGAGTGGATGAGGTATCTATATTTAAAAGAATCTTCTAATGAAACAGAAATTATTAATCGTAAATTTATTTTTGTTACAGAAGATATGAAAATTAATGAAATTCCAAGAGAATTTAATAATTTACAACATGTTTTTTTGAATGAAAATTATGAATCTGGAATAAATAATTTATTATCTTTTATAAAGAAAACATTTGTTCCAACTATTGTTAAAATTGAACCAATAGAATATAGAATGGAACAACCAAAACAAAAAAATGTTGAAGTTACTAGCTGCCCGATGGGAACATTGAAAAAATCAACTGATTATGGAACCCTTGAAGTTAATCTTCAACAGGAAATTGAAATATGTATTTATGATATAAATCAAAATCCATATTCTAATCCAAATAAAGAAAAACAAAAGTTATTCAATCGTGAAAAAGCATTTGAAAAATTGGAAAATATAGTTTCTTTACATCCTGAAGCATATTTAGCTCATAAATATTTATTATTAAAAAATAGTAAGTTCTATAGTTTTGATAATTATTTCGAGAGTATATATTCAATTGCTAGTGATGTTAATTTTATTAATGAATATTTTAAAGTGGCAACAGAGGAAGATTCTAAAGAAGCAATATTAAAAATATGTAAAATGTTATCAAATTTTGAACTTAAAAGTAAAAAAGATATTAATGCCTTTAATAAAGTATTTAGTATTATTGATCCATATTATTTAGAATATGCTCCTGAAAAAAATTTAAAAGAAGTTTCTAACAATATCATAAATTCATTTATTAATATAATTTCATATTATGAAATTGGTGTATCAAAAGATAATACATTAAGTAATATGAAAATAAAGTATCCTGATGCATATAAAAAATTAGAATATTATGAAGCTTATGATAGAAAAATAAATTTTGGTCCTGATGAAAATCAATTATTTGATTCATATTTGAAAATAGAACATTTTATATCTAATGATAATTATATACCTTCTAGAAAAATGATATTAAGTAAATTAATTAACTATAAAATTTATGATAATACAGAAATATATAGATATATTAAAAAAATATTAAATGAAATCCTTTATATAAATGAAGGTGATGATGATGCTTTAGGGTATTCAATATCTTTAAATATATCCAAAAGACTTTTACCAGCTGATAATTTCTTCGAAAGGCTTAATGCTTTGTCTATTTCAATTGATTCAGGGGCAATAATTAATAATAAGGAAATAATTGAATTATTTCATAAGCTTGAAAAATTTGCTCCAATTGAAAGAAAACCGATTTATATTTATATGTTTATTCGTTTAATAATTAATGATCCAAAAACATATTTGCATAATGATGAATTTATATTACAGGAATCAACTGGAACTAGTGATGAAGAATTAAATGGATTTGATTTATTTTTTAAGATGATAAAATTTGAATTAGGTAAGTGCGATAATATTTCATCCAAAAATAATTTATACATTAATCCTTCTCCGGATATTTATTTACTTAAAAATAATCCTAATCGTTTAGATGAGGTACTTTGCTTATTTGCATATAAAATGCAGTCTCAAAAAATTTTTGATGCTGCTATAAAGATATATAATCAATATATTGTTCAACAAAATTTAAGTACTTCATTAGATTGTTTATATGTTCAATATTTTATTGAACTTGCAAAGAATAAAGTTAATTCTTTTGAAGAAGCAAAAACTGTAGGTATAATGGATTTTTCAAAAATAAAGCCATGGTTGATTTCCTTGGTTAAAACAGATTTTAGAGCTCAAAATTTTTTAGACGAGCTAGATGAACTATCTTATTCTCAAAAACAATTTTATGAATATAGAGTACAAAGTAAAAAGAAATTAGATTATGCGTTGAGTTTTGATATTAATAATAGAGATAACTATGAAATAATATATGATTCATATAAAGATTATTCATCATATATAGAAAAAATTAGTGTCTCAAGTTTTAAACAAATTATAATAGAACAAGATAGTGAAATAGTCAAACCTTTGGATGAAAAATTAAAAATAATGTTTGACAAGATTGTAAATATTGATTCAACTATTGATCTTGAAAAAAAGTTAAGAGTTAATTATAAAGCATTAAATAATAATTGGGGATATTCAAAGTTTAATGGAAGTTTGGTAAGATATGCAGAAAATTTAGAAAAGCAAATAAATGAAATAGGTGGAGCAAATTTAGAAGAGTATCAAGATAGATGCCAAAAATTAATAAAATTAGCAAAAAAAGAAAAATATCAAGTGATTAATATTATTTTGAATATTCTTTCAAGCATGATGCTTACGATATATTGTAATGTTTTTGCTTTTACTAAAAACCTGTATTTAGAAAAATTTTTAATATTTTGTTTACTTCCATTATTTTTGATTGTATATACATTGCTTTGTCTTTGGATAAAACCTTTACGAAAAAATTTTATTTTTGTTTTGTTGAGTTTAATTGTATTTGGTATATCTATAGATGCCATTATAGAGTTATTTATTTGAGGTGAAAAGCGTGAAAAAGTTTTATATATTTTTACTGATTTATACAATATTATTAATTATATTATTTGTTATTGATATTTTGGTTTTAAATAGTTCATCAAAAAACGAATTAAACAATTCTATAAATAATAATTTATTACAATTAGTTGCTTCAAATATTTAATTTTAAAAAACATAATTTTGTTTTCATTTAGTGTTGTAAATTAAAAAAAAGTGAGGATTTAAGTATGAATAGAAAAATTTCAAATGCATTTTTTGTAGTATTTAGTATAATTTCAATTGTTTTTATTTGCAGTTGTAGTTTAAATAAAAATACTCATACCCATGAATTTTCGTCAAATTGGCTTAGTAACGAAACTAATCATTGGCGTGAATGTGAATGTGGAGAAAAAAGTGAAGATTCATTACATACTTTTGGAGAATGGGTTACAGTAACTTTATCAACAGAAAAAGATACTGGATTAAAGAAAAGAGAATGTAGTGTATGTGGATATGAAGAAGAAGCAGAGATTCCAGTTTTATCTCATACACATAATTTTGAATCTAGTTGGAAATATGATGCAACAGGTCATTGGCATGAGTGTAGCTGCGGAGAACATGGTGATGAGGCTGAACATACATATGGAGAATGGATCATCATAACTTCAGCAACAGAAACAACAGTAGGATTAAAGAAAAGAGAATGTAGTGTATGTGGATATGAAGAAGAAGCAGAGATTCCAGTTTTACCTCATACACATCATTTTGAATCTAGTTGGAAATATGATGCAACAGGTCATTGGCATGAGTGTAGCTGCGGAGAACATGGTGATGAGGCT
>CAKORQ010000095.1 GCA_934101445.1 uncultured Bacilli bacterium
TAGCATGATACATTGAAAGTTTATTATCTTCAACATACTTTTTAGTATCATCTGGTAGTCTTAAAAGACCTAGACTATTAGTTATATAACTACGACTTTTACCAAATTTCTTGGCTAATTCGTCTTGGGTAATATTACTACTTCTTAAAATACTATCGTAAGCCATAGCCTCTTCAATAGGATTTAAATTTTCTCTTTGGATGTTTTCGATTAGAGCAATTTCCATCATTTGCTCATCGTCAAAATCTTTTACAATAGCCGGAACCGTTTCTAACCCAGCAATTTTAGCGGCTTTAGTACGGCGTTCACCGGCTACCAACTCATAGCCTTTTATACTTTTTTTCACAATGATTGGTTGAACAATTCCGTGCTCTTTTATGGATGAGGCTAATTCGTTTAAGGCCTCTTCATCAAATATCTTACGAGGTTGGTAAGGATTAGAGCGAATTTCACTTATTTTAATTTCGGCAATTTCGTTGGGTTTTGCTTCTTCAACTAAACCTTTTTCAAAGTTGTCAAAATCAATTCGTTCGTTGGTAAATAATTGTTCTAAACCTTTTCCTAAGGCTTTTCTCTTAGTTTCCATCTCTACTAATAACCTCCTTGGCTAAATTTTGGTAAGCAAGTGTTGCTCTGCTATCAGGATCATAATCACTTATGGGTTTACCATGACTTGGAGCCTCTACTAAACGAACTAGACGAGGAATGATAGTATTAAATACTTTATTTTTAAAGTAACCACGTATTTCCTCAATTACTTCTAGACCAATATTAGTACGACCATCTAACATAGTAAGTAGTACTCCTTCGATGCGTAAACCAGGGTTCATATTAGATTGAACCATAATAATAGAATTTAACAACTGGGTTATACCTTCGAGGGCAAAGAATTCACATTGAACCGGAATAATTACGGAATTACTGGCAACCAAGGCATTCATAGTAGTAATACCAAGAGATGGTTGGCAATCAATTATAATATAATCATACGTTCCCATTAATGGTTCTAGGCTCAACTTTAATTGTTCATTTTGACGAAAGTTAGAGTCTTCTAGCATAGCTTTTACAAATTCTACATCAACTCCCGCTAAATTTAAGGTTGCGGGAATCATTGATAAGTTTTTAAATTTTGTCTTTATGACCGCACTTTTTACTTCGCAAGCCCCTGTCATTACATCATAAATATCATGTTTAATATCCCCATTATTAATTCCGAGACCGGTTGTTGCATTTCCTTGGGGATCTAAATCAATTAATAAAGTATTTTTGCCTTCTTTTCCTAAGGCCGCTGATAAATTAATACTAGATGTGGTTTTCCCAACCCCACCTTTTTGATTTACTAAAGCAATTATTTTTGTCATTTTAATACCACCTTCGTCAAAACTTCTGCTACTTTATTTTAACATATAAAAACTATTTTGTCTTAATTTTTTGCTAATACTAAATATTTGGAGATAATTTCTTCAATCTTAGGAATGGAGGAATTATCAAATTGAAAACCGGCTGCTCTTTTATGACCACCGCCATTAGGAGTAAATTCCTTAGCGACTTGTCCTAAATCATATTTATCATTATCGATTCTTAAAGAACAAGTTAAGCGATAAAAGTTAATTATTAAAACAAAATCGGCTGTTGGATACATTTTCATAAGTTCATTTCCTACATAGGAACGATATCCTTCACTAATAGATACAATAATTTTATAATTTTTATATTCTACTAATCTAGCCTTGTTTACATAATTAGCAACATCAATATCTTTAATAGCATCTTGACGTTTAATTATTTCCTCGTATACTTTAGGAAGATAAAAATCGCCGGTACAATCTAAACTAGATAGCAATTCGATAAAGAAAGTGGCTCCTAGGTAAGCATGAAGAGTGGCAAGATTTGGTCCCAAAGTATTATTTACTTCGGCAAAAGTCCAAGTATCTTCACGGCGAATAGCCTCTACTAATTTTTGAAAAAAAGTACTTTTTAGAAATTCGCTATTAGGTAAAGTTAAAAGGTAAGTATAAAATAGTTCGGTTGCACTGGTTAAATGGTCATCAAGTTTTATAACTTCGTTAACAAAAGAGTATTTATTTTTTTCTTCTTCAGATTCATGATGGTCAAAATGTTTAATTTTACAAGCAAGTTCAGGATGATTTAAACAGTATTGCAAATTTTGGTCCGTAAATCCTAAATCACAAATGTAAATAGTTTCATAGATATTGGCATTTATATCAGTTTCTAAATTAAAATCATAATTATTATCAGCAAGTAAATAATCAAATTCTTTAAAATAATATTTGCCGAGGATTACCGAACCCATACCATCAATATCTGCCAAATGGCTTATTATTAATATTTTATTATTATTTATTTGTTTTATCATTATTTTCGCCTGTCTTTCCTTTTTTCTACTAAAAGTATAACATTTATGATTATATATGTAAATTAATCACTTTAATTTTTAAATTAAAAAAACGGTATGAGATAATCGTCATATCGTTTCCTTATTATTTATCAGATTCTTCAATAGCACTTTGCAATTCTTCTCTAGTCATCTTAGCATAACCTTTGATTCCTTTAGATTTAGCAATTTCTTTTAGTTTAACCATAGTTGGTTCACTAGTTGGTTTAGGGTCAACAGGACACATTCTACCAGTCTCAACTAAACATTCAATTTGTTCTTTAGTTAAAGTTTCATTTTCCATTAAAGCATCAGCTAGTAAATTAACTAATTTTTCATTTTTCTTTAAAATTTCTACGGCTTTATCATAGCAATCATCAACGATTTTACGAACAGCCTTATCAATTTCTAAAGCAACTTGATCAGAGAAGTTTTTAGTCTTATTGTAATCACGACCTAGGAAGACACCTTCTTGTTCTTCTTCTAATTGCATTGGTCCTAAATCAGACATACCGTATTTAGTAACCATACTTCTGGCAATGTGAGTAGCTTTTTTAAAGTCATCAGAAGCGCCAGTAGTAGTAGCATTTAAGAATATCTTTTCAGCGGCACGACCACCCATTAAACCAATGATTTGACTTTCTAATTCTTCTTTGGTCATGATACCCATTTTTTCTTCTTTAGGAAGCATCATCGTATAGCCACCAGCCATACCTCTTGGAATTATAGTAATTTTATGAACTTCTTGAGCATCAGCAAGTTTAATACCAATAACGGCATGACCAGATTCGTGAATAGCTACAAGATGTTTTTCTTTATCAGAAATTTTACGAGATGTTTTAGCTGGTCCCATTAAAACACGGTCGGTTGCTTCATCGATTTCATCCATTGTTATCGCTGTTTTATTACGACGAACAGCAAGTAAGGCAGCCTCATTTAATAAGTTTTCTAAGTCAGCCCCACTAAAACCTGGAGTTCTTTGGGATAAAGCCTTTAAATTAACATCATCGGCAAATACTTTATTACGAGCATGAACTCCTAATATTTCTTCACGAGCCTTAGCATCAGGAAGACTAACTGTTACTTGACGGTCGAAACGTCCAGGACGTAATAAGGCTGGGTCCAAAACATCAGGACGGTTAGTAGCAGCAATTATAATTATACCTTCGTTAGCGCCAAAGCCATCCATTTCGGTAAGTAATTGGTTAAGAGTTTGTTCACGTTCATCATGGCCACCGCCAATTCCAGAACCTCTTTGACGACCAACAGCATCAATTTCATCGATAAAAATTAAGCATGGAGCTGATTGTTTGGCTTGTTTAAACATATCTCTAACACGAGAAGCACCAACACCAACAAATAATTCAACAAAATCAGAACCGGAAATGTAATAGAATGGGACGTTGGCTTCACCGGCAACAGCCTTAGCAAGTAAGGTTTTACCAGTTCCCGGAGGCCCTACTAAAAGGACACCCTTAGGAATTCTAGCCCCTAGTTTTTGGAATTTCTTAGGATTTTTTAAGAAGTCAATTAATTCACTAACCTCTTCTTTTTCTTCGTCTAAACCAGCCACATCAGTAAATCTTACTTTACCACCATCTTCACTTAGTTTAGCACGAGAACGGCCAAAATCCATAGATTTATTATTACCTGCTGACATTTTCATAAATAGAACATATCCACAAGCAAAAAGAAAAATCAAAGGAAGTACATTTACAACAATGTAGGGAATGACACTACTTCCGGGGTCTTTATTAGTATCATAAAGATTTAAATTATGACTACTAGCATAAGCAGTTACGGTATCTAATTGTTCACCTACAACACGAACACTAAAGGTTTCTTTGTCACTATATCCATCAACCTTACCTGTAATATAGTATACAGATTCATCACTTTTGGGGGTGATAGTCATCTCCGTAACTTTACCTTCATTTATATATTTTAAAAATTCACCTGTTTTTAATTCATGTACTTTTGTTGCTGTGCCACTATATAAGAAGAACATAGTACAAATTATAATAACTAGAACTAAATAAGGTGTAAACTGTTTGACAGCATTTTGTCTTTTTCTATTCATATTATTCTCCTTCTTTTACAAACATTAGTATTATATCATACTTTTCATTAATTTCTTTATCAAATTTTGATTTTTTTAAGCCTGGTAACCAGATAATGTTATCATTACTATCACAAACTAAAAGCCAAGAGTTTCTATCTTCGGTAGGAATCTTACTATCAATAAAA
>CAKORQ010000096.1 GCA_934101445.1 uncultured Bacilli bacterium
TATCTTTTATATAGGGTTTTAAATAGTCATATATAGAATCTAACATATCTGTAAATTTTCGGTAACTACTTCTGGTTTCTCTATCTACCACCCCTTCGACTTTATAAGCCAGTTCATTCTTCTCAAACTCGCCAACAATAATCATCTTCTCACGAGTTCTAGTTAAAGCCACATAAAATAATCTCAATCTTTCACTTATTTCTTCTAAAATATATTTATTTTTTAACATTAGTTTAACAACTGTACTATGAATACCATTTTTTACATAAGGAGTTATAAATCCTAAAGTATTATCATAATAAAATTTATTTTTTAAATCATCAATATTAAACTTCTTAGATAAACCAGTAAAATAACAAACGGGATATTCTAAACCCTTCGAAGCATGAATAGTCATAATCTTAACAGAATTAGAAGCCTCTTTGTTTAAGGATAGCTTAATATCTAACCCTTCTTCATAAACCATATTTAGATAATCTAAAAATTCATAGGGACTATAACCAAAATTAGTCGCATTATCCGCAATTTTACCAATTGAATCAATCGTTACTAAATGTTCTTTAACATCTCCAGTCGTAATAAATGCTTCTTGGAATTTAAATCTCTCAATAATTAAACGAAATACTTCATTATTTGGCAAATTGTCAAGTTCCTTAGCTAATTCATATAAAATAGCATAAATTTCTGTTTCGGCATACGACCTATTACTAATTATTTTCAAAATATCTCTATCACTCATATTAAACAGATAACTACGAGCCACGGCCATAAAGGAATAAGAAAACATCGTGCCAAAATCTTTATTTTTAATTAAAACTAACAGATTATAAATATTTTTAATAATTGATATATCAACAGAATCACTAATCGTTTTATCTCGATAAATAGTTATGGGAATATTTAAATACTCAAATATCTTTTTATATAAATTGAAACTACTAGAACGATCCATTAAAATAACAAAATCGCCATAATTAACCGGTCTTCGTTGCATTGTTTCCTTATCCATCATTTCATAACCGGAATTAATTTTGGCTTTTATATCCTTAGCCACCGTAAAAATTTCAATTTCTTCTTTCGTAAATTTAGAATCTTTATCATAAGTATAGTTTAAAACATCCATATTATAATTTTCTTTATTAACATCATTATAAGGAGTAAGTCCAAAAACCATTTGATGCGATAAAATATAATCAGCTCCACCAATAAAATTATCCATAAATAAATTAAACATCATATTAATATTATTTAAAACTTCACTACGACTTCGAAAGTTCTTATTTAAATCTATTTTTAGGCCCCCATTATTATTTTGATAAGCCTCATACTTACTTTTAAATAACAGAGGATTAGCATTACGAAAACGGTAAATAGATTGCTTAATATCGCCAACCATATAAACATTATTATTCTCAATTAAAGAAATAAAAATATCTTGAATATCATTAGTATCTTGATACTCATCAATTAATATTTCTTTATATTTAGCCTTCATTTCTTCCCGAACGGTCTCATTATCCTTTAAAATATTAATAGCCATCTTCGCAATGTCAATAAAATCATAGGCATTATTTTTTTTCTTAAATTCATCTAAGTCCTTACTTAACCTTTGAATAATTTCAATTATTATTGCAACATAATCTTTAGTTAAGTATAAACTTTCCTTAATCTCCTCTAAAGAATTATACTTAGTTAAATCACCTATTTCTAAAACTAAGGACTTTACTTCTTCTTTAATCTTTTTAGTTACTTCATCGGCTCCTCTTAAAACCGGTAACTTAATAACACATAATCTTTTTATATCTAAATAATCAACGGCTCCTATTAAAGGTCTAATAACTTCTTCCATTTTGTTTTTATAAGTATCATCAGTATAGTGATATAAATTATCAACTGTATTATTTAAAACTTCTAAACGCTTTTTAATTAGATTAACATAATCATTAACTAACTTATCTATATTAGTATCATTATAATAATTAGTAAGATAATTATTTAAGATTTCTTCTTTATCATATCTATTATCTAATTTAGCATATAAACTAAGTATAGCATTAAATATTTCTTTATCATCTTTAACAGTAAAATCCCTAATTAATTTTAAAAACAAAGGATTTCTTTCTTGATATAGTTTTTCAAAAATACTATTTAACTCTTCTTCTTTTTTTAAAGTCATAATACTAGCATCAATAATATTTATATTTTTAGAAATATTCATTAAATAACTATATTTTTTAACTAAAGATAATGCAAAAGAATCAAAAGTAGTTATATAGGCTAAATCAACTTTATCTAATTCTTCCTTTAATTCGGGAACCTTTCTGATTTTACTCCTGATTCGGTCTTTCATCTCAGCAGCAGCAGCATTAGTAAATGTTAATACCAATAAATCATCAATACTTATCCCGTTTTTAACATGTTCCAATACTCGTTCGGATAAAACGGCTGTTTTTCCGGAACCCGCTCCGGCGGAAACAATTATGTTAGTTCCCTTTTTATAAATAGCATCTTGTTGTTCACTCGTCCATTTTGGCATTTAAATCATCTCCTAAAATATCTTCTCTAGTTTTATATTCTAAATCAACAATATCTTCTTCTTTCCGATAACAAATTTCCTTATATTTACAAAACTCACAACCGACTAACTCACCTTGAACTCGTTTCGGGTTAATTGGAAAATTTCCTTCTTCAATAGCCCCCACAACCTCATTAATTCGCTCCTCAACTATATTATCAATTTTATCAATATCTTTATCGGTAAACAATTTCGTATAATGAGCAAAACCCTTAGAAGTCGTAGCCATTCCTTTAATAACATCACTTTTAGTATAAGTCTTATCAAATTTAATTATTTCTTCTTCACTATCAAGCGAATATCCATCTAGCCTTAAGGCTTTCTTACTATCTTCTTCTAAAGAATCAGAATCAACGGTCTTACTATTTAATATTTTTTGTAAATAAAAGCCCGTAATTTTAATATCTTTATGTAAACCTCTTTTCGTTAAATAAATATATACCGGTAATTGTAAATGTAACCCATAATTAATATTATCTAAAGTCGTAGGAACACTTCCCGTTTTATAATCAATAATAGCCACTAAATACTTCCCATCATTTTCCTCTAAATATTTAATTTTATCCACAAATCCCAAAAAGTTAATCGTAATCTTACCATCTTTTTTAAGATTTAATCTAGTTTCTGTTAAAGTCTTATTATACATCGATTTACTTTCTTGCTCTCTTATCGTTTTAATAACAAATTCTAAAGTCGCATAAAGATTATCTACATAAAATTTTTCTTTATTATTTAATTCTCGTTTTTCTAAATACTTAGTATACTCTTTTTTTAAATCAAAGTCTTCATTATACATTTTACTTAAGCAATCATGAAACAAAGAACCTAAAAAAGCTGCAAAAGTATCAACAAAAGGATCTAATTTTAATATATTGGCTATATAAAAACGAAAAGCACACAAGTAATAATTATTCATAGCCGAATAAGAAAGATTGCTTTTTCCTTTTAAATACTTATATAAATCCTCAAAATCCACTTTTATATAACGATTATCATAAGTATTATAATTAATATCCGGATAACTAGAAAGTAAATCTTTTAACTCATTATTTTTTTCATTATATTTTAAATAACGATCTAGAAAAGTACTTAACATCATTTTATTATAAGAATGAGAATAACTATAAGGATTAATTTTCTCATTAATTACCGAAAGACCTAAATCACTAATTAAAGGACTAGGATAATAAGTACTATAATTATCTTTTTCTTTATAACTTATATAAACATTAGGATTACTTAAGAATCTAGCCTCTACTTCTTTTTTTTCTTGCTTTAATAAATCTAACGATGTAGCCAGTCCCAAAGTCTTGCGCATATTATCCTTAATTAATTTATCATCATGATATATTCTAGGAACACTACCCTGATTAAAGTTTAAAACAAAATAATATTTATCCGGGATAAGCATATCTTTAATATCAATTAAATTTATTCCTTTATCATACTTAGGTAAACTAATACTTAAACTCTTTATATCCCAAGTAATCATTTCTAAAAAAGTATTATCTATTTGATAATCAAAAGTATAACTATTAACTAAACCAACTATCTTTTCTTTAATAGCAGCATCTAAAATACCTTCTAAAGACTCATTTATATCCTTAGTTTCTTTTAATCTAGTTAAAAATTCTTGAACCGTTTTAGTATTACTAATATTTCTAGTTTCATATAAATTAATAGGTATATTAAAGTTCTTAAAAGTTCTTTCTAATTCACTATAATAAGTATTATCTACATTAACTAAATAAATATCATTAAGACTTATTCCTTTTTTTAATAAGTCTCTTATTTTAACAGCCGTACTTACTACTTCTTCCCTGCTTGTCTCATAACAAACTACTTGATGAGAAAATTCCTTAATATCATTAAGGCTTAAATTAATTAAGTGATAAAATTCTAACTCTTTAATTAAGGCATTATCTAAAGTAATACCAATCGTTACTACTCTTTTAAGACTTTTTTTAAAATAAGGGTTATAAGTAATTAAGTTATTACTATCTAAAATATGTTTTAATTCCCTTAACTCTTTCGTATCATAAAAGATATTATTTAA
>CAKORQ010000097.1 GCA_934101445.1 uncultured Bacilli bacterium
GTGATGTCGTAAACATAATATCTAAACATTTACATACCAAGAAAGTAGGACACACAGGAACACTAGATCCTCTAGCCACTGGTGTCCTTCTTATTTGTACAAATCACGATACAAAGTTGGTAGATATTCTAACATCTAAAAACAAAGAATATATTGCTACTATGCGTTTAGGACTTCAAACCGATACCGGCGATATAACGGGTAATATCCTAAAAAAAGCCAGTTACGAAGTAACAAAGGACCAAATTATTAAAGTTTTAAACAGTTTTTTAGGTTCCAGTATCCAAACTGTCCCTCTTTATTCGGCTGTTAAAATAAACGGAAAAAAACTCTATGAATACGCAAGGACTGGTGAAGAAGTAACTTTACCGACCCGCAAAATAAATATTTCAAGCATTGAACTTTTAGATTATCATGACGATTTAATAAAATTTAAAACGACAGTATCTAAAGGCACATATATCCGGAGTTTAATTGAAGATATTGGTAAGAACCTGGGAACCCTTGCTACCATGGAAGATTTAGTAAGAACTAAACAAGGGCGTTATAAAATCGAGGATTCTTATACTCTAGAAGATATAAAAAATAATAATTATACACCCATACCTTTAAATGTTGTTTTAGAAGACTATCCTCGTTACAATTTAAATGAAAATGAATACTTTAAAGTAAAAAATGGTAGTAAAATGTTTTTAAATATTGATGACAAAATAGTAACTTTATTATATAATAATAAACCGATTGCTTTATATAGGAAAGAAAATGACATTTACCGCGTTTATAAAATGTTAGAGGTTAATATAGAAACTAATTAATAAAAATAATTTAAAATAATATATAAAGCATAATCTAGGGGGCTTAATTATGTTTTTATTTAATAAAGAACAATTTGATAATTTTATAGAATATTTATATTTAGTAAATGCTAAACATTATTATATTGATAATAATGGTATTGTAAGAGATCAAAATGAAACTGTAGTAGTTCGCTATTTACCTCATATTAATCACTTTGGCATTGCTAGAAAAAACAAACCGGATATTGATGTTATTGTTATTGATGAAAACTCTAACTTAGAAACAATAGTATCCAAAATTGATAATGAGGCCTACATTGTTAATAGAAAAGATTTAAATTATACAAATTATACCAATAGCGAAGTCTTAGATAGATTATCAATTGAAGATAAACCTACTAAGAAAGGCTTAGGCTTATTTAGAAAGGCTTCTTAAAAAGGCCTTTTTATTATAAGAATAATAACTAAAGTAAACAAAAACTCAAGAAAGATAATTCCTTGAGTTTTATTTGATTTTAAAAACTATTAATTAGTTAGCCTTTAGAATAGTTCTTGCTTCTCTTGCCGAAGTTTTAATCTTAACGCCATTAACAGTAATAGTAATCATATTTGGTTTTTGAAAATGATTAGTCTTATTAAGAGCGTGGCTTCTTCTATTCATAGATTTTGGTTTTTTATTTGTAATTTTAACAGCCATTGAGTATTCCTCCTTTTGTTTATTTGTCTAGTAAATTCTACCATAAGAAGTGGTATATTGTCAAATGAAATGTTATAATATTCCTAGGAGATATAATGGATACAAATATTTTTAATATATTAAATTTACTAGAAGAAAATAACTACGAAAGTTACATCGTCGGTGGTTATGTAAGAGACTTTATTTTAAATAAAAAGAGTTATGATATTGACATTGCTACTTCGGCTACCGTTAAAGAAATGACTACCTTTTTGAGTGGTAATGCCAGCAGTGCTCATTATGGCGCCCTAAAAATAAGTAAGCCTCCTTATAATATAGATATAACTACCTTTAGAAGAGAACTATCTTATCAAAAACGTAATCCCACTGTTTGTTATATCAAAGATGTTAAAGAAGATATTTTAAGACGAGATTTTACAATTAATGCTATTTTAATGGATAAGAATGGTAATATAATTGATTATCTTGGGGGGATTCAAGATATTCGCGATAAAAAGATAAAATGCATTGGCAATCCTAATGAAAAATTTCAAGACGATCCTTTAAGGATTCTACGAGCCCTTCGCTTTCATGCCACCTTAAATTTTAATATTGATAGTGCCACATTAACAGCAATTAAAAAGTATAAAGAGCTTATAAGTACTCTTTCTAAAACAAGAATAAAAAACGAATTAGATAAAATATTACTGAGCGAAAATGTCGTAAAATCAATGGATTATATGAAAAAATTAGGTATTTTAAAAATACTAGGAATTACTTATAAAAAGTTAGTAAAAGTAGACGACTTGTGTGGAATGTATGCTCAACTTGAATTACCAAACGATTTTCCCTTTACCAAAAAAGAACAAAGTAACATAAAAACTATTCAAAAAATCTTAAAATATGGTAAGATAGATAATACTGTTATATATGAACACGGTTTATATTTTGCTATGATTACTGGTCTAATCAAAGGTAGAACTAGAGCATCTATTGTCAAACAAGAAAAAAAATTACCTATTCATAATCGTAAAGATATAAATATTACTTTTACTGATTTAATTGGTCTCGGTATTCCTAAAAACAGAATTAATGCCGTTTATATAATTCTAGAAAATTTAATTTTAAAAACCAAAATAAAAAATGATAAAAATCATTTAGAACATTATGTTTTAAAGAATAAAAAGGTGTGGTGTCCGTGCAAAACTTAAATCAAATTTTAAAAGCTAGTATCTTAAATATTAATGAATTATTAATTCAAAATATGGATAAAACTTTAACTTTAAAAGACTTTTTAGTCTTTTTGAAACTATTAAATACTTCTTGTGAATGCTTTGACTGTTCTAAAATTGCTAAAACATTAGGGCTTACTGAAGAGGATGTGTTGACTTCATTCAATAATTTAATTGTTAAAGGGATAATTGAATATAAACCAATTAAAGAAAATGGTAAAATTAAAGAGGTTATTTCTTTAGATAAATTTTATAATGATGTTGCTACAAAATTAAATAATCAAAATAAAACTGAAACCACCAATAATATATATGATGTCTTTCAAAGGGAATTAGTGCGAAGTCTTTCGCCTACCGAATATGAATATATTAATAATTGGTTAGAAAAAGGCCTTGCCCAGGACTTGATTATCGGCGCCTTAAAGGAATCCATTTTAAGTGGAGTTAAAAGTTTTCGCTACATAGATAGAGTCCTATTTGATTGGCAGGAGAAAGGATATCGTAGTATGAATGACGTTGAGGCCTCAAAGAAAAAGCCTCCTAAAGTATCCGAAAAAATTATTCCAAATAATAATGATACTAATGAAGAATACTTTGACTATGATTGGTTAAATGATGATGACGAATAGAACCAAAGCAATTTTAGCCCAGTTAGATGAGTTAATTCCCAATCCTCGTTGTGAGTTAGAATATAATAAACCTTATGAATTGCTTATCGCCACGGTCTTATCAGCGCAATGTACTGATGCTAGAGTTAATACAGTAACTAAAGTTTTATGGCAAAAATATACTCTTAAAACTTTAAGTGAGGCTCCTTTAAAAGAAATAGAAAGTATAATTTATCCTGTTGGAACTTATCATAACAAGGCCTACTATATTAAAGAAATTGCTACTCGCCTTTTAGAAGAAAAAAATGGTGAAGTACCTAATGATTTTAACTATCTTTTAACTTTACCTGGCGTTGGGAGAAAAACCGTTAATGTTGTTTTATCTAATATCTTTAATGTTCCCAGTATTGCCGTTGATACCCACGTATATAGAACTTCCCATCGACTAGGGTTAGCATCTAAAAAAGCGGATGTTTATCAAACCGAACAGGAATTAATGAAAAAAATACCTAAAGAAAAATGGAGTAGACTCCACCATCAACTAGTTTTATTTGGACGTTATACCTGTAAAGCCCTAAACCCTGACTGCCAAACTTGTAATTTAAAAGAATATTGTAAAGAGCATAAAAAAATTGGCTAAAACCATAGAAAGGATCTGTTTTTTATGAACGAAGAAGAAATAAATCATTACAAAACGATAGTAGGAGCCTATTACGGGGTAATGCTAATGGATGAGTATTCCTTAAAAGCCTATGTTTTAAAAAAGCTTGAGAACCTTGGAAAGAATTATTGTCAAAATAAAAATATAAATTCAGAAGAAATAAAATCTTTTGTAGCGCAAAAAGTATCTAAAAAAGTTAAATTACAAGATGCTTTATATATCTTAAATCAGTTAGATGAGGATAAGGAATTATTGCACTTAATAAAAAGAAAAATTAGAGAAATAGATAGCGAGGAAAATTAAAATGATAGATGAATACTGTATGATTGAAATAGCCTTTGATGATTTAGAAGAAACAAAAAGAACAATTAAGGCTTTATTAGAGGAAAAATTAGTTAGCAGTTGCCAAATGATTGAAAGCCAGTCCACTTGGTTATGGCATCAAGAAATTGAATCTGCTAAGGAATACTTGGTATTTGTAAAAACCAAAAAGAACTTATCAACTAAGATTTATAATGTAGTACGTAAATATCATAGTTATGAAACCTTTGAATTTGCTATTATGCCTATAACTAGTACTAGTAAAAATTATCTTGCTTGGATAAATAATGAAGTTAGAGGAAAAGAATATTAGAAATTAATTATAGTTTTCTAA
>CAKORQ010000098.1 GCA_934101445.1 uncultured Bacilli bacterium
TCCTACTTTCTTTGTATGTAAATGTTTAGATATAATGTTTACGACATCGCGAGAAGTCATATTTTTTTCTTTACATACATTTATAATCATTTTTGTTCTTCCTTATGAATGTTGGCTAATATTTTTTCAATATTATTACCATATTCAATTGATTCATCATATTTAAATATTAATTCAGGGGTATTGCGAATTTCAATCTTAGATGATAAACGTCCCCGTAAGTATTTAGCCGTGCTATCATTTAATTCTTTTTCTAAGGTTTTATGGGCTTCTTGTTCTAAACTAGTAAAATATACCTTACAAAATGATAAGTCGTTAGTAACTTCGCAAGCGGTTATAGTTATAGCCTTTAAAATAGAATCATGACTTTCTTCTAAGATTATTTCACATAAAGCCTTTTGAATATTGCTAGATATTCTTTTTTGTTTTACTTGGTTCATCTTTTTACCTCAACCATATCGTAACTTTCTAAGATATCTCCTTCTTTTAAGTCACTATAAGATTCTAAGGTAATACCACATTCAAAACCTTTTTTAACTTCTTTAACAGAATCTTTACCTCTTTGTAAGCCAGCAATGTTACCATCGTGAATAACGATACCATCACGAATAACCCTAATTTTGGAGTTACTCTTAATTAAACCATCGGTTACATAAGAACCAGCGATTTTGCCAACTTTAGAGAAGGTAAATATTTTACGAACTTCCGCACGACCAAAGATTTTTTCTTCAAATTCTGGGTCAAGCATACCTTGCATAGCGGCTTCCATATCTTCGATGGCTTTATAAATAATATTATATAAACGAATATCAACACTATATTCTTTAGCCATCTCTTTAGTTTGAGGAGATGGAGCAACATTAAAGCCAATAATGATGGCATTAGAAGCATTAGCAAGAACAACATCACTTTCGGTAATTGTCCCAATATCACTACGAATAATATTTATCTTAATACCCTTAACCTCGATTTTTTGTAAAGAGTTCTTTAAGGCTTCTTCGCTACCTTTAACATCAGTTTTTAGAATAACATTGATTTCTTTAGTACCTTCATCAATCGCTTGGAATAAGGAGTCCAAAGATATATTTTCTTTTTTGAATTTTTGGTCACGAGCAATTAATTTACGTTTTTCAGCCACTTCTTTGGCTTGGGTTTCAGACTCAAAGCTCATGAACTTATCACCAGCCTCAGGATTTCCTTGAAGACCAGTAATTTCAACAGGTGTAGAAGGACCGGCACTGACAACATCTTGACCTAAGTCATTTTTCATGGTTCTTACTTTACCATAGTTAGTACCAATAACAATTGGATCGCCAATTCTTAGAGTACCATTTTGAATTAGGATAGAAGCAACCCCACCAACGTGTTTATCTAGTTTAGATTCAATTACGGAACCTACGGCATATCTATTTGGATTGGCTTTTAATTCTAACATTTCGGCCGTTGCTAGGATTGTTTCTAATAACTCATCAATATTTTGACCTGTTTGAGCGGAAATTTTAACAAATGGATATTCACCGCCCCATTCTTCAGGAGTAATATTTAAAGCAGCCATTTCCTCCATAACTTTATTTGGATTAGCATCAGGTTTATCCATTTTATTAACAGCAACAATAATAGGTACCTTTGCCGCTTTCGCATGGTCAATTGCTTCTTTAGTTTGTGGCATAACACCATCATCGGCAGCCACAATGATAATAACGATATCCGTTACACTAGTACCACGAGCACGCATAGCGGTAAAAGCAGCGTGACCAGGAGTATCAATAAATGTAATGACTTCCCCATTATGAACGATTTGGTAAGCACCTATGGCTTGAGTTATACCACCTGATTCTGTAGAAACAACTTTAGAGTGACGAATTGTATCTAATAAAGTTGTTTTACCATGATCAACATGGCCCATAATAGTAACGACTGGTGGTCTTTTTACTAAATCTTCTTTAGAATCTATTATTTCGTATTCTTCAAAGTTAGTAATATCTTGAGTAGTATCTCTTTTTAAGACTTTATTGTATTCTAAAGATACAACCTCTGCATCTTCAAAACTAATTGGCATTGTTAAATTTGACATAATACCATTAGTCATTAGTTTAGTAATTAAATTAGCACCACTACAACCAATGGCCTCTGCTAAAGCGCCAACAGTCATATTTTCATGGTATAAAATGATATTATCTTCTTTAGCATTCTTCTTTAATTTAGATTTGTTTTTATACATTTCTTTTCGTTTATTTAAGAACTCTGCTTTGGAAGAGGCTATTTCACTTTTCTTTTTTAATTTTTGTTTTTTATCACCAGATTGGTAAGATTTTTTGATGTTGGCAGTTTCCATAATGTCTTCTACAGCCTCATCAATTACATCTTCTTCTTCTAGTGAGGTATCATCAGCAGTCGATATTAGGTTAATAGCATTGTCTAAAATGATAATATCATCTTCCAAAAGTTCAGAATCACCACTTTTTACTTTAATTCCTAATTCTTCACACTTTTTTAAAATTTCAGCAACTGTATGATTGGTGTCATTTGCATATTCTTTAACAGTCATCATAAAGTACCACCTCTTTCTTATATATATTTTTCTATTTCTTCATAAATACTTTCTGGTATTTCCACATCTAAGGCTCTATCTAAGGCTTTATTTTTTTTAGCTAGTTCTAAAACTTCTTTAGATTTTGTAATATAAGCTCCTTTGCCGTTTAATTTACCAGTTGTATCAACTTGTATCTGGCCATCAGGTGTCTTTACAATTCTTAAAAGATTTCTTTTTTCTTCCCTATTTCTTGTAACAACACACATTCTCAAAGGAATTTTTTTCATTATCTATTTCCTTCTTTTTGGATATCTTCCATGGTTTTAACTTCGATTTTATATCTTGTTAATTTACTAGCTAATCTAACATTAATAGCTTTACGACCAATAGCAAGTTTTAAGTTATCTTCGTTTACAATGGCAAGAGCTTCTTTCTTTTCTTCATCTTTAATAGATACGATAACATCTTTAGCAGGAGCCATCGCATTTTTAATAAATTCGGCTGGGTCATTGCTATATTTAACTAAATCAACTTTTTCGCCATTAAGTTCTCTTAGGATATTACCAATGCGGCTGCCTCTTGCTCCAATGCAGGCTCCTATTGGGTCAATTTTATCATTAGTTGAGTAAACTGCCACTTTCGAGCGAACACCTGGTTCTCTGGCTACTTGGTATAAAATTACAGTACCATCAGCAAGTTCAGGAATTTCACTTTCAAATAATCTCTTTACAAAACCATAATGTTTTCTTGACAGAAGAATAAGTGGTCCTTTGGTGCCGGCCTCAACTTTAGTAACATATACTTTGATTTGAGATCCCATTTTAACAGTTTCTCCGGGTATCATTTCACTCTTTGGTAAAATTCCACGGGCACGGCCAAAGTCAACATAGTAATTTCTTTGATCTTCCATGGCAAGCATACCTACTAGCATTTCATCTTGTTTATCCCCAAATTCACTTACAATAGATTCTTTTTCGGCTTCTCTAATTCTTTGAGTAACCACTTGTTTAGCAGCCCCAGCAGCAACACGACCAAAATCATGAGGAGTTACTTCTTTTTCAATTGTATCGCCAACTTGAATTTCCGGGTCAATTTCTCTGGCTTCTTCTAGTAACATTTGGGCATCAGGATTAATCTCTGGGGGAATTTCTACTTCGTTACCTTCTTCATCGGTTTCATAAGTCGAATCAATATAATCATCAACCACTACATAATAACTAATTACTTTAAATTTACCTGTAAGTTCATCAAAATCAACGCGAACATTAGTTCTTGAATCATAATTTTTCTTATAGGCAGTCATTAAGGCTTGTTTCATTGCCTCGATAATTAAATCTTTTGATATTCCTTTTTCTTCAGTTACAAGGTTTAGGGCTTTTAAAAATTCTAAACCATTATCTACTGTTTTTTCCGTTTCTTTCTTTCTCATATTTATACGCCTCTTTCTTTACTTATAACATCAAGAATGTATGACTCATCAATGAAATCCATTTCATCAACAATTGGATTAATTATATTAGTTGCCTCAACTATTTCATCTAAGTCAATACCATTTACTTTATCAAGTTCTATTGTTAAAAAATTATAGTTATTTTCTTTATGATAGCAAACATCAGTTACAATTATCTCTTTAGAAGATAATGCTTCTTCGACGCTTTTTCTTAATTTTTCTAACTCTTTTTCCATATTACCTCTTTTAAGTTTTATTACTAATGAGTATTTTTTATTCGTTAGTAATACCCCACTGTTTTTTTATAAAATTAAAAGTGGGAATTTTACTGCCCACTCAAATCTGTAATTTTATTATAGCATAATTCCTGGTATTTTCAATATTTTTAGCGAAGTTTTTAGGCTCCCAGGAAATTTTTATGCATACTTTTTAAGGATATTTCCTCTTTAGTTTTATACTTAGTAAATTTTAAGACTAAATAAAGACTTTTTCGTAGAATATGCAACTCTATGAAAACGATATATTAGTACTTTATTCTTAATTTATATATTGAATATACCATATTTTTCAGGAATTTTAAAGGTTAAAAT
>CAKORQ010000099.1 GCA_934101445.1 uncultured Bacilli bacterium
ACATTATAGACACCACTAACAAAATATTCACTATAAGCACATTCTTTTAAATACTCCTCAGTACTTTTTTCAAAAATATTTTTGTTTCTAAAATAGTAAGCCCCACATATTGCTGATGTACTTATTGCTTGTTTTTCGACTGTTCTTGTAACATTACCAAATTCATTTAATTCTAAGAAAGAATACTTAGGATCATTTGAAGTAAATGTCAGTAAGGCGCCATCAACTCCTGTAAAATCGCCAGCCTTACAATAGTTATAAAAATCATTGCAAAGAAATAAATGATCACAATCATTAAAGACAATTGGCATATCATCATTTATATTTTCAACACCTTTTAAGCAAGTTAAAACAGCGCCGTTTAATAATTCCGGAATTACTACTATCTTCGCATCAGGAAAATATTTTTTTATAACCTTATCAATATTAAATTCTTCAATATGTTGCTTTAAAACTACAAAAGTAACATCACTAACAGGCATAAAATTAGTAATTGATATTGTTGACCAATATAAAAATGGATAACCATTAATTTCAATTAACGGTTTTGGCATTGTAAAACCATTTTTAAAAAATCTTGATCCAGCCCCACCCATAGGCATTATTAAATGTACTTTTTGCATTTTACTTCATCTCCTCTAAATCTTTTTTTACTTTTTTACTACCGTCCATCATTTTTTTACTTTGTTTTAGACGGGATACAAATCCGGTATTCCAAGACGATTTACCTTTCATTCGATTTTTTAAATAAATTGGTAAATGATAAACGTTATAATTTTTCTTTTGGGCTGAAGCATAAACATAAATATCGATAGTAAAATCAAAAGGAAAATCTGGTAAATACTCTAAAAGATCTTTATTAAAAATTACGGGCATAGCCATTACATTTGCCATTTTCTTCTTAAATAAAATGGAATCATATACTCCCATACCGAAAGTAAAAATATATTCAATGATTTTTCTATTTTTTCTTTTTCCTTTAAGTAATAGTTTCTCGTCTTTATGCTCTTCGATATAATCAAAGAAATTTGTTAAATCTAAAGGATTATATTGCAAATCTGAATGAAGCCAGCCAACATAATCTCCGGTGGCTTGTTTTAGACCGGCAATAATGCCATAACCATAACCCTTATTTTTATCGACATAGACAGCCTTTAAATACTTATTATCAAACGGAATTTGCTTTTCAAATATTTCCCTACTATTATCTGTCGAACCATTTTCTACCAGAATAAACTCTGCTTTATATTTCTTTGGAAATTTATTAATTATATTAACTAAATCCATAAGATTTTCAGCCTCATTATAACAAGGCAAAATTATAGAATATTTCATTTTTTAACTTCCTTCTTAAAAACAATAATTTTTTGGCTAAAATAATTTACAATCATAGCCGTCGCTGTTGCTATAACAAAAGATACTAACTTGTTATTTGTTAAAATATATATAATAGTATTTATACTGGTATTAACAAATATATTTAATAATTGAGCCCCAATATATTTTATTATCATAGTCTTATTTATTTTTTCTCCATTTTCAAAAGTCCAATTTTTATTAAGAAAAAAAGAATAAATAGAAGCAATACCCATTGAAATCATTTTAGATAAAGATACAGAAAGCCAGTTACTAAGTAACATATATATGCAAAAATCAATTAAAGTACTACTGGCTCCTGACAAGATAAATTTAAACTCACTTTTGTATCGTTGAACCACAATCGTTCACCTCACAATAAGAATCATTAACAGGAATGGTTACATACCAATCTAAAAAGTCTGGACTAATATGAACATAAGCGTATTTATTACTCTTGTAGTCTACATAATCAGCAACACTGGCAAGTTCTTTAGCAGTTTCTAGTTCTGGATGATTAACTGTATGCCACAATGACGCAAAGACTATAAATAGTATAGAATAATACAAATAATTTATAGAAGATTTATTTTCTTTATATAGCGATATAACCACAGCATAAAAAGCAATTAGTGCTGGTAAAGAATGGTACCATACTTGATAACTAGTACTAATCATTTCCTGATAATAGCCAATGAAATCTTCTTTTTTGAAATTAATCATAAAGTACAAGAAAAATATGGAACCTAAACAAAAGAAAACATATTTTATTTTATCTTGCTTTTCCGCATTATATATAACAATTAACCATAAAATTAAACCTACTACAGTTGCTAAATTAGCATTAGATAAACTTAAATAATTGTTGGTACCAAATATAAAGTTTATAGAACTAACAGTAAGCAAATATGAATAATACAATAATGATTTTAATTGACTCAAACCTAACGACGGGCTTGTTATTGTATCAACATCTGTAATAAATAAAATAGCATAAGATTGTAGGGCTAGCGCTAAAACCAAAATTATTATTTTGATTATTTCATCTTTTTGATAATTCTTAAGTAGATTTTGGAATGGATGCTGCCAATTTATTTTCTTTAAAATATAATAAAGTAAAGAAAAGGCTATTATAAGTCCTGAAGGACTACTTAATATACATACTACTAAGATTGGCAATATTTTATAAGATGGCAATTTATTATCTAGAATATTTAAACTTACTAAGAATAAAAGTATTCCACACCACCAGTGAATAGAAACCCCGTTATATAATAACCAAGCAAAATTAGATATTAATATTAAAGAAAGGAAAGAAATAATCATTCGAACTTTTCGAGACTTGATTATACCCTCAAACTCATTAGATACAAAGTAAGCACAAACAAATGAACTAAAGACCATTGCTAAAATTTTTTGGGTATTAGCAAGAACATAAACACTATTAAAAATTTTAGCCATCGTTACACTAATTAAGGCAAATAATCTGGATAGCAGATTAAAATAACCGCCATAAGTTTTAAATAAGGAACCCAATCCTAATTCTAAATATTGATTTAAGAATATTCTTCCATCTTCAGCAAATAAATAAGGGGCTTTAACAATTCCTTTATTTAAAAATATCATGATAGCAAAACTTACTAAAAACATTATAAACATTACAAAATAGTTATTTTGAAATATTTTTTTGATATTAAAATCATTTTTCTTTTTATTAGTTTTTCTCATTTTGAAACACCTACCAAATTAATACCTACTAATAATTTTAAAGACATTTTTCTCAATATCACTACTATAAGAGTCCATAAAAGAAAATTCATCTTTAACTTTTGTAGAAATGATTCCGGATTCAACCATAGCAACATAATTTCTACACAATAAATTTTTAGTAGGCTGATATTTTAAATATTTATTTATTATTTTTAAGTCATTAAAATAAATAGTAATAATATCATATATTTTATTTAAATTTTTCTTCTTTTTTTCATCTAAAGTTTCATCATTATAAACCGGACTAACTTTACCATTTTGCTCTTTAAAGTATTGCAATTGACCATAAGGAGCCGTTAAAAAATATTCTAAAATTAAAGAATAATGATAAATTTTTTGATATTCCGTATTATCATTTATATCAAAATAAAAATGCAAATGATTTTCTTCAGAATATTTTTTAACGCTACTAGAATTAGTTAAGTAATAACCATTTAAACCTTTATCTAACATTTTAGAAAGATTATATTGAATACTTCCAGAATACCCTAAATCAATTAAATTTAAATCAATTTTTTTATAGTTAGGTATTAATTCTTTAATATACTTTTTATAACAACTATTTTCATTTTTGATATTATTTTTAATATTTTTAAGATTGTTTTTTACAACTTTAGCAACTTTATCATAATCATCCGGTAACTTTATTGTAAAATCGTCATTTTCATAGTTAAAATGAAAATTTTTCATTAAAAAGTTTTTTAAAGTGCCACTATAATCATTTTTTAATAAATTAAATATATCTTCATCATTTTTTATAGAAGCCGTATTAGTGGCCTTTCTGGAGGCTAGAAAATAATAGTGATTTTTCTTTTCTATTTTGTTAATAGCACAATATTTATCATATAATTTAGTAAAATAATACCCTTCCCTTGCTAAAAATAATAAATTATCTTGATTACTATCGATTACAAACTTTAAAAATTCTGTAAGTACAGGAGCATGGAACATATAAACAAAATCATCAAAATCATCAATCATTAGTGGACTAAATGGACTATTGAATAACTTTTTATTAAACAGTAAACCTAAATAATAAGAATCACTACAAGTTCTTGTATCAATAAATTCTTTTAAAGATGGATAAAGACTACATTTATGTAATAATTCCTTACTTGATAATATTTTTACCGTATCAATACCAAACTCTTTTGGATAAGCAACATCAGATAAATCGTTATCACCAAGATGAATTATTTTTTGATAAGGATATTTTTCTTTAAGAAAAGGCCAGACTGATTTATCATCTTTTCTCTTGCCAATATCATTTGAAACATATAGTTGCTCATATAAACCTTTATAACCACAATTATCAAGAATTTCAGTTATTGTTTTTTTGGGAAGATACATATCGCTGACAATGATTACTCTTTTATTTAACTCATGCAATTTTTTTAACAAATCAAGCACATCA
>CAKORQ010000100.1 GCA_934101445.1 uncultured Bacilli bacterium
TTTTTGTTATTAATCATATAATTTCTTATTTTTTCTAACCCGTTTTTTTCTAACTGGCTTGCCCTTTGATGCGATACTCCAAGCATATCAGCAACTTCAACTCTAGTTCTAGTAGTTCCTAAATCATCTAAACCATATATTAACTTAATAACTTCTTTTTCTTTTTTGGTTAAACCGATACTATCTAATAAGTTATCTATATTGGCAAGATATTCTTTATCTTCATATACCAAAACAAAATCCCTACTATCATCTACTAAAAATTCTTTTCTATCTACTTCGTTTTCTAATATTACTGGTTCATCTAAACTTAACTTTTGACTATTAGCCATCAAATATCTATATAATCTTTCTTCCGAAACCTCCAAAATCTTCGCCATTTCTTTTAAACTAGGTTCTCTTTTAAACTCATTATAAAACTCTTGATACTTAGTTTGATAATCAATATATAACCTTCCTTTATTGACTAGGGCAATAAACTCTCTTTCTTTAGTAATAACATACCTTGAAATCATATGTTTAATCCAACTATAAGCATAAGCCCCAAACTTAATATCATACTGAAAATCATATAATCCTATGGCTCTCAATACGCCCATAATTCCTTCTTGAATTAAATCTTCTAATAAAATAGAATCATTGCTATATTTCTTTGCAAGAAAAACAACTAACTTTATATTTCGCATTATTATTTCTTCTTTAGCCAGTTTATCCCCGTTTTTAGCTCTTTTTATAGTCTCAATCTCTTCTTCTTTACTTTTAAAAGGTGGTAAACCATATCCAAAATAAGGATTACTATTTTTAAATTCTACATTTTCAACATCTACTTTTTCAACATCACAATATATAAAAATAATTTCTCTTACCATCTTATTATCAATAGCTCTATCTAAATTACCATTTTTTATATAACGAATGTTATCTACGGTTACATTACCTACTATTTTTCTAAAAGTTTTATTATTTTTAATAAATCTTTCTATCATATTATCATTAATATTACATTTACTAAATAAATAAGTAATACTTTCTAAAGCACTCAAATTATCTTTTATATCTTTTAATTCTATATTAAGATAATTATTTAATACTTCTAAAGGATTTTCATTCATCTTTTTAACTAAATATTTTCTTGCTACATCCTCTAACTCCATTAAATAATAATCAAAATCACAAACATCTAAACTAACTTCTTTTAAATATTTCTTTTTAATATTTCTTGTTAAAGCCTCAAACTTATTTCTTTCTAGAAATAAAAAGCGATATTTATAAAACACTTGATTAAAAATAATCCCTAATTTTTCTTCCATGTTAATTCCTCTTTTCAAGTTAAATTAGTATATCATAATTTCTAAAAAAGAAAAGAATCTTTAATTAATAAGTTTTACTTTATTTTTTCTTTAGAAAGTTTTACAATGATTTTACATCTTTTTTTAGATGGAAAAATATAATTATTACAAACGAGGTTATTATGCAAGAATATTTAATATATATTAAACAAGAAATAAAGAGAAAAATTAAGTTAGAACCTTCTAAAGTTATTCTAACTGATTCTAAATTTATTCCCTTATTAAAAAAAGAGTTTTCTAAAGAAAACCATAATCTAAATAATAATTCTAATAAGTGCTACTATCTAATATTATATACGGCTCTATATTTTGATAATTTATCTATCTTAAAGCTTTTAAATGATAATAACTTTTCTTTAGGGATATATCCTAGTAATTTAAGTCTTTATCTTTTAGATAATAGTTTTACAAAATTTTTTACTAAAGACTCTTATCTTCCTTTTATAACGAGATATAAGCCTTATTTTCACAGTTTCTTTTTATCTATTAAAGACTTATCTTTAATAGATAAAGAAAACTATATTAAAAGATTTATTCATTTAGTAACTTTCTTAGATAATACTTTAAAGCAATTAGAAAGTAATCACTATAATTTAATAAATAGTTTATTTACTAAAAAATCCTTAGATACTTTTTATGATACTACCTATTTTAAAGCCTCTATTTATCAGTTAACTAATATTATTGCTCCTTTAGAGACTACTCCTAATAAAAATACTATAAAAAGATTAAATAATTTAATTACTACCACTAACTTTTCAATGTTTTGTCATAATTATGATTTAATGTTTGAATTATTTAGTGATGAAGAATTACTTAGTATGTCTACTTCTCCCGAATACTTTTTTACTAAAGCTTTAAATAACAAACTTGATCTGACTAGAGTAATATATGTTTATAAACATAATCCGGATATTATAAATAATATGGGTTTACTATGTCCTAATATATTTAATAGTTATTCTGATGATGAAATTATCATTTTAAGTAAAACTATTAACTTTAGTAGTCCTAATGCTAATAAAGAACTTAAAAATTATAATTTTAAAAGAAGAGTATTATCTCTTCTTCCTTGGACTAAATAAGTCCTTTTTATTTTTGAAAATTTTTAGCAACACTTTCAACATTTACTTCTTCCATACGATATTTTTGTTTAACATTAGGATACTTTTCATGATCAACTTCACTTAAAAACATCTCATAAGGTCTAGCATAAACTAAATTATCACCATATAATCCACGGTATATTACTAATTTTTCTTTAGTTTCACTATGAATAGCAACTCCCAATACTAAATAATAATCTCCTTTAAAATGACGATAAATGCCATTTACTTTTAATTCTCTCATAAATCAAATTGTTAAGTTTAAAACTTAACCCTACCTTTCTTAAAATTATTATACCTTTATTAAATTCGGATAACAATTATTTTTTAATAAATCAGTCATTTTTGATTATAAGCCCAATTTTCGTACATTTCGTACATTTTTTTATTATTTTCACTCAAAATAATCAAGCATCATCGCCTTTTTTACTGCTTTCAAAGTCGTAGCAGCCTTTTCTCTGGCCTTTTTAGTACCTTCCTTTAATACTTGATATACATATTCCGGATTTTGGGCTAGTTTTTCTCTTCTTTCTCTAATTGGTTTTAATTCTTCTTGTAAAACCTCATTTAAAAAATTTTTTATTTTCATATCGCCTAAGCCCCCACGACGATAATGCTCTTTTAATTCATCTAAATTATTATATTCTGGTAAATACTTTTTAAAAGAATCTTCCTTACAGAATACATCTAAATAAGTAAATACCACATTACCTTCAACTTTACCCGGATCACTTACTCTTATGTGATTAGGATCGGTATACATCCCCATAACTTTTTTCTTAATATCTTCTGGACTATCTTTTAAATAAATACAATTGCCAATTGATTTACTCATCTTTGCATTACCATCAGTCCCTACAAGTCTTCTTTCATTGACATTTTCGGGAATTAAAGCCTCTGGTTCGACTAAAGTTTCCCCATAAATAGAATTAAACTTTCTTACTATTTCCCTTGCTTGTTCAATCATTGGTAACTGGTCTTCTCCTACGGGAATTAAAGTTCCCATAAAAGCCGTAATATCCGCCGTTTGACTAACTGGATAAGTAAAGAAACCCGCCGGAATACTATCTTCAAATCCTCTTAATTTAATTTCTTCTTTAACCGTTGGGTTACGATACAATCTTGATACCGTTACTAAGTTCATAAAATAAAATGTCAGTTCCGTAAGTTCCGGTACTTCTGATTGAATAAAATAACACACTTTATTAGGATCTATCCCACATGCTAAATTATCTAGGGCCACTTCAAATACATTATCCCTTACCTTTTTAGGATTATCAAAATTATCCGTTAAAGCCTGCGCATCAGCAGCAAACAAATACATTTCATCATAATCCCCTTCATTTTGAATTTTAACCCTATTTTTTAATGAACCCACATAATGTCCTATATGTAATGGTCCGGTTGGTCTTTCTCCTGTTAATATAACTTTTCTCATAAATACCTCCTATATAAAAAAGTCCTACTCTAACAAATTAGAATAAGACTTACTTACTGCCACTAAATTGTACTAACATACAACACTTATTTTAACGGTTAAGTACTCCGTACAAGCCTACTTCAATCGGCAAGTCTCTCCGTAGCCCATTCAATAAAAATCCGTTACAGCCTTCCACCCATTACTGCTCTCTATAAACTACCATTTTATCTACTCTTCTACATCAGCGATTTCTTCTTTATTTTAGTAAATAATTAATATCTTTGTCAATACCTAATTAACCCTCATGAACTCTTTTCATCTAGCCACTTTTCTTTTTCTAATCGTTTTAGAATCAAGTTTTCTTTGATACCAAATCATTATAATACCAATTATAACTAAACCAATACTAATTAATTGATAACTAGTAATTAAAAAACCAACATGACTAGCCCTTAAAAATTCTAAAAAGAATTTATACACCCCACAGGCTATAAAACTAATACCTAAAGTTTTAAAATCAAACTTATTTCTTAAAGTATTAATATACATATAAAGAAAAACACTGAAAAAAGAAAGGGAATCTAAAAGTTGAATAGGAAAAAGACTAACCCCTAATG
>CAKORQ010000101.1 GCA_934101445.1 uncultured Bacilli bacterium
GCATCACATCGACCGTCAGCAGCAATGACAGCAGGCTGATCGACATTCAGGACGGCCCCTTTGTGCTGACCGACTGCAACGGCAGCAACGGTAATTATAAATTTAAAGAGGGTATTGATGTTGACCTAAGAGGAAAAGGAACTTATAAAGATGCATTAAAAGATGCATTTAATAAAACTGGAGTATCTAAGAAAGATTTTAATGTTACAAAATGGGGAAAAGATAAAAATGGTAAGTCTTTTCCAGTTGAATGGAGAGCGAATAATGGTGCAGTGTTGATGATGTTTCATATAATAGATGAGAAGAGGTTTGACTAATGTATAAAATAAAAGAAAATATTACCCATTTGCTTGATTATGTTCAGACTCCTTACTTTACAAAAGAACTAATTGAAAAAGAACGGAAGATTATTCTTTCTGAAGTAAAAATGGGGAAAAATAATCCTTATCAGGTTTTATATTACACTTTAAATGGCACGGTCTTTGCAAATGATAATCATCGTTATTATGTTACTGGTGATATTGAAGATGTAAAAAACATAACTTTAGATGAGATAAATTTAGTTTACAATACTTTTTATCATCCTCGTAATATGTTTTTAACTATAACAGGTAATTTTGACCCTGAGTATCTAAGTGTCGTTATTATAGAAAATCAAAGTAATAAAGAGTTTAAACCTTACTTAGAACCAGAAAAAATA
Source organism: uncultured Bacilli bacterium (assembly GCA_934101445.1). Taxonomy (GTDB): domain Bacteria; phylum Bacillota_I; class Bacilli_A; order RF39; family UBA660; genus CAG-605. The sequence continues at coordinate 701 of CAKORQ010000101.1, forward strand.
ACTGAAAAAGAACCGGAACAAGTAGCAGTCCGAGGAATTGATATCGCGGGGAATATTGCTTTACCAAAACTAAAACTGGCTTATAAAATAAAAAAAGACTTATTAGGTAATTTATCTGATTTAGAAAAATTAGTGTATGTTCGTATTATTTTAAATGCTAACTTTGGAACGACTAGTGAGTTAAAAGAAAAACTATTAGAAAGTAATTTAGTAACCAAATTAAGTGCTAGTGCTAGTATTGTTGAGGATTATATTGAAGTAGTTATAAGTGCTGAAACTAGTTATCCTAATGAAATAACGAAGATATTAAAAGAAACTTATAGTAATATGGATATTACTAAGAAACGTTTAGAAAGAAGAATACGTTGTAATATTGCGGATTTTATTTATGGCTTGGATGATATTGAGTATACTAATACAGTAATTCAGGATAATATAATTATGTATGGTAAATTAATAACTAACACTTATGATATAATTAATAGTTTAAATGTTAATGAGGCTAACAAAATTATTAAGGCTATGCAAACGGAGAATAATTGCTTTGTAATAATGCATCCGATAAATAAAGAAAAACAATCTAATAATACTTAGGTTGTTTTTTAAATATAAAAAAACTCTCGAATTTGAGAGTCTTTTTACTATCTGTTGTAATATTCAACGATTAATGCTTCGTTAATATCAGGATTTAATTCGCTTCTATCTGGGAAACGTAAATATTTTCCTGTTAATTTATTAGCGTCAAATTCAACATAAGCAGGTCTATTTAAAGTAGCCTCAACAGCTGCCTTAATAGCAGGATGGTCTAAAGATTGTTCTTTAACAGCGATAACATCACCAGGTTTTACTGTATATGAAGGAATATCAACTTTGATACCATTAACAGTAATATGACCATGATTTACAACTTGACGAGCAGCACGACGAGTAGTAGCCATTCCCATACGGTAAACTACGTTATCAAGTCTTGTCTCAAGAAGTTGAAGTAAGTTTTCACCAGTAATACCAGCCATTTTAGTAGCACGTTTAAATGTTTTAGCAAATTGTTTTTCATTTAAACCGTACATAAATCTAACCTTTTGTTTTTCTTGTAACTGAACACCATATTCACTTAGTTTTCTACGACGGTCTTGTCCATGAATACCAGGAGCATAAGGTCTTTTTGCAAGTTCCTTACCATTTTCTAAAGTAGAAAAACCAAGATGACGTGATTTCTTGTATTGAGCACCAGTGTATCTTGCCATAAATAATTCTCCTTTCTCTATATTTGCTTTTACTTAGTACGAGCCTAAAGATTATAGGGGAGTCTATCTAAATACTTTCTCATAGGCAGAGATAGATACTTATAACCATAAATGGGATAGACACATCAATAAACTTTTGGGCACTGCCAATTAAATGCAAGAATAATTTACCATATCCTTAATTATAAGTCAATCAAACTACGAAAAAATGTATAAATTTGTCAGAATAAATTGTTTTTTTATGGAAAAAATGATATTCTTATATTAGTTATGATAGAGAAGGACAAGTGGATGTATGAAAACTAAATTAAAAATAAATTTTAAAGACAAAAAGACTATTATTATTTCAATATTATTAGGACTTATCTTAATTGGACTAATAATATTTATTTGTACAAAGATATTTCATAAGGATAAAGAATTAACTCCCGATGATCCTACGACTAAAGAATTTGAAAATTATTTAAAAGATGCGATAAAACCATTTGATGAGGAAACAATAAAAGATTTTATTAGTAGTACCGATAATATATCTACCGTAGATGATTTTTATTGGGGAGTAAATTATAATGGGGATATTTCTAATGACGAAAAAGTTCTTTATACCCTTAGTCGAATGGTTTATAAAGACTCAAATATAATTGATTATATGACTGGAGCAAATATGTTTAGCGAAGATACCAGACTTGGCGATATTAAATTATCAATTAAGTTCATTAATAAAGCCCTAAACGCTAAATTTGCTGATACCACTTTAGAAAAGAATACAGTTATATCAGAAGGCTTTTTCAATGGTGTTAGCGCCATTATATGTGATGATAAATATTGCATTATCCCTGTGTCTCAAACAACGGATAGTGGATTAGATTCTGATGGGGTTTATGCCAGTAGTCTTGGTAATTTAGAAAAAACTTCCAGTGGATATCAAATAACGGCTGAAACTTATTATTACGAAATGTCATTTGAAGGTGTAATGAAACTGGGAGTATATAATAATGAATATAAAGATGTAACGTATTGTGAAACTAGTATGGGCGAACTGTATTTTAGTGATTTGAAATCGATTGATGCTTGCAAAAATGTAACATATCCAAAAGTGAAATATACATTTGACAAAGATTATAAATTTGTTAATGCCGAATTTATAAGTTAGAAAGGAATAATATGAAAAAGTATCTATTTAGTTTTTTAACTTTCTCATTATTAATGATTGCTAATGTTAAAGCCGAAACTTGTTCATTAGAAAAGCAAGTTACAATAAATAATGAGGCTGGCTTAGTATCAGTAAATGCTGAGCCGTTTGAATACCAGTATTCTAGTACTGTTGAAGATACCGGAGAAGTATCTGAATTTACTGGTTATCTTGGCTCTATAAACATATATAATTTAACCGAAAATTTATACGCTGTTATAAGTAATGGTAGTGCCAAAAAAACGGTTAACTATAGCGCTGATACTAATGGTGTCAATAAAGTATCAACGGGTTCTATGAATGTTTTAAAAAATTATACTGTAAGTATTTACCCTAGCGATACTAAATGCGGTAAAACTTCGCTAAGAGAGTTTCAAGTAACCATTCCTATTGAAAATCCTTACTATAAAATGCAAATTTGTACCGAAAATCCCGATTACTTTTATTGCACTCAATTCTTAAATATAGAAAATATATCCCGTGATGACTTTACTAAAGGAATTAATGAATATATAAATAAGAAAAAAAGTGAAGAAGAAGAAAAAAGACATGAAGGAATACTAGATACAGCCACCTCATTTATGAAAAAACATTGGTTGGTTATTCTAATATCCGTTTTATTGATAGCCTCAGCAACGGGCGTTTACATATATATAAAAAATAAGAAAAAGAAGGAGCACATCGTTTAATGAAAACTAAATTTAAGATATTATCATTTCAGTTATTTACTTTTATTCTTCTTTTAATAGGAATAAACAATGTTTATGCCAGCGATAGGTGTATACCAAATAGTAAAAAGGCTAATACATATACTTACTATATTGATACTGCTGGTTACTATAATAATACGCCAAACGCAATTAATCTAAGGAATGTCTTTAGTGCTTGTGGCATTAACTATAATACTATCTCAAGTTATAGTTCAATTAGTAATTATTATGTTAAATCTGTACTAACAACTGGTGGGCAAATGCCTCTTTATAATACAGACAAAATAACAGATTTAGCCAAAGAAAAAGTTGTTGTTAAGTATACTAATGGTACTCAAGCCGGGGAAAAATCGGCTAATATTACTTTTACTTTTAAAGTAAGTCATAACAATATTGATTGTGTTGGTAGAGCAATCCAAGTAAAATCAGATAATACTACAACCTCATCTAATTATGATGCCCGTACGGATTTAACTAAATGTACCACTGATGATTTTTCTAAAATTTTTTCTAATATCAAGGTAACTAGTAATAATCCTAATCACTTAAATGTCATCGCCGGTTCTAAAATCGAATTTAAAAACTTAAGTGATGTAGAAGATGGTGATAAAGATTCTC
>CAKORQ010000102.1 GCA_934101445.1 uncultured Bacilli bacterium
GGAATAAGTTTTCTTAATTGTTCCATAACATCTTCATCAATAATAACAGACTTATTATACTTATCGCCCCCATGTACTAGGCGATGTCCTACTCCTTTAATCTCATCTAAATTTTTAATAACTCCCTTTTCTAAAAGAGTCTTAAGTAAAATATCTACAGCAACACTATGATCTTTTAATTCTGCTTGATATTCTTCTTTTTTACCATTTTGTTTAATTGTATAAATACCATCATTAATTCCAATTCTTTCAAATATTCCTGAAATTAACACTTTAGCCTCAGGCATTTCATATAATTGAAATTTTAAAGAACTACTACCGGCATTTACTGATAATATTTTCATTTTTTCCACCTCTAGTCCATTATACTAAAGTTTAGAAATAATATCTATCTTTTAATAGTAAAAAAATCTTTATTTACAATATTTTTCGGTCTATAAGCCTGCATTTCTAGTGCTTCTTCATCTATATGGGTATTATCAAAATTATATCCATACTCATTTATAGTATCACTATATCTTTTTTTTAAATCATCTAAATAAATAAACTCTCTTGTTTTATTTTTACTATATTTTATTTGCATATTATCACCACTATTAGTATGTTAATAATTTCTATTTTCATACAAAAAAAGCAGGAATATATCCTACTTAAATTAATTATTTTGTTAAATTGTATGTTACTTTATCATAACCCATAAAAGCATTCTCTGTTTCATAGAAAACATAAAGTGATTGATTATTATTAGTTGGATAGATATTATCTATTTTTTGCAAATCAGTACCCTTTGTTTTGCTAGCAACAAATTTTAAAACATTCTTTTCATCAACACCTAATTTAGTTAAGGTTTCTTTATAAGTTAATTCTTTATCAGCATTAATATCATAATAATAAACATTTACATAAGAAGCCCCACTCCCACGATATAAATTATACTCTGTTACAACAGAAATAAAAATTATATTATTTAATACTGTATATGTATAATTAGTACTTAAACTAGCCGGAATCTCATTATCTTTATTATCTTGTTTTACCATATTTATATAGTTTTGATTATCATCTAAAATTTTCTTATTTAATTTTTCTGTAGCATCGGTTGCAATATTAATCTTAGGTAAATTTACTAATCTTACTAATTTTTTAGGTTCCCCTTCTTCATATCCAATAGAGGCAGTTGGCCAATCAAACTCCTTAAAAGCAGTATAGGCTAAACCTACATAGTTTAAACCATTAAATTCTTTGGCTGATTCATTATTTTTATCGGCATTAGTATTATTTGCTTTTTCTTCTTGTTTTTTATTTGTATCGCAATTACTCTTATTATTTACTTTATCATAAATAAGATATCCTCCTAAGGCTATAATAATTATAACTAATAAAGCAATTACTATATTCTTTTTATCTTTCATATAAACAATACTTCCTTTCTAACAATTATGCTAGCACACTAATTTTAAAATGTAAATTGTCAATTACAAGTCAATATGTCAAGTTTACAATCATTTAAAGGGGCTAATATTTTCAAGAAAAGCTATCTATTAAGGACATAACTTTTTCTAAATTAATTAAGCCTAGTATTATTTAAAGGAAATATTTTTATCAAACAATTTAATCATATTATTCATATCATCACATTTTTCCATATGTTTTAGGTATCAATTATCACATTTTTCCACACTTTTAAAATGCCAATAATCACAATTTCCGGGTTTTATAAAAGAAAAAACACCAATAAAGGTGTTTAAATACTATAAAACATCAGCAAAGTCTGGGTTTTCTTCTTCAGGTTTTACCGTAATAACTTCTCTGTTTTTAATGCAAGTATGAATCATATCTTTATAATTAATTAACTCTTCATACTCATAACATTTACTTAATAAAGGATTAATGACTGGATGTTTAGGTACAAAAATCGTACAACAATCTTCAAATGGTAAAATAGAAGTTTCATAAGTACCAATCTTTCTGGCTAACTCAATTATCTCTAATTTATCAAAACAAGCAACCGGTCTTATAACAGGCATTTTCACAACTTCGTTAATACAACTCATACTATTTAAAGTTTGACTAGCCACCTGACCAATACTTTCCCCATTTACTAAAATCTTGCAATTACTTCTGCTAGCAATAATAGCACTTATTCGATACATCATTCTTCGCATAATGGTAATTAAATAGTCATTAGGAATATTTTTATAAATAGATTCTTCTATCTCTGTAAAGTTAATAATATGGACTTTAACATAAGAATCATTATATACCGATAATTTTCTAGCCAGTTCTAAAACCTTATTACGAGCCTCTTTTGATGTATGAGGAGGGGCTTCAAAATAAATACATTCTATCTTTACTCCTCTTTTAATTGCCATATAGCCACTAACCGGAGAATCTATACCCCCACTTAACATAAGTAAGCCCTTACCAGCAACTCCTACGGGATAACCACCAATACCTAAAATATCTTCAAAATAAATATAACTAAAGTCTTTTCTAATCTCGACATTAACTTCTAAATCGGGATTATGAACATCTACTTTCTTATCTTGAATATTCTTTAAAATATGCCCCCCTAAAGTAGCGGCTATTTCCATACTACTACCCGGATATTTCTTATAAGATCTTTTAACTACTACTTTAAAAGTTTTAAATTCTTTATCCTTTAAGAGATTAATTAACCCTTCTTTAATAGCACCCATTTCATTACTAAGTTCATAAGCAATAGTCATCTTATGAATCCCAAAAACACATTTTAATTTTTCAATAGTCTTATCAAAATCAGTAGTCTTTATAAACATTCTAGAAGCATCATAACTAGTAGTATGTTTAATATTACTTAAAGCATCTTCAACATTCTTTTTTAAAGCCTTTAAAAAGAAATTAATATTATCTTTTTTAGTTGTTAACTCTCCATATTTAATAATTATAAGTTTTTGCATAATACTCACCTCACTTAGTTTAGCAAAAGTAACACTAAATAACAAGAAAAAAATAAGTCTAAACTTAAACTAACTTTTCTTCTTTATAATACTTTATTTCATACTTATCTAAATCACTAATAGTAATATCTTTTTTATTTAAAGCATCTCTGACATATTCTTGAGTTCCATCATTAAAATAAACAATAATTTTACTACTCATCATACAAGGAAATGAGTATTTATATTTATCATCTTGATAAAATTCTTCTAAGACATCGGCACATACTTCACCACTTTTAGAAGTGTTTTTAATATCCATTACTTTTCTATCATAAGGAATTACTTTTTCATTATTATTCTTATTGCTTTTATCATAAAAGAAACCAAACATAATAAAGAAAATAGTAACTACTACCGCAATTACTGCTACTTTATAATTTTTCTTCATCACTAATCTCCTATACTACTTAAAGCGTAATATATTTGAAGTAAGAAGTCAATATTAATCTCTTGTCTCTGGTTTATAAACAGTACCCGTAAATATTATTTCACCATTATTTTTATTTCTAATAAAGAAAAGAAATGGTTTATTGATTTTAATTACTATTCTTTCTCTAATTCTAGGCATAGCACATCCATCAGCTCCTGATACCACTGTGGTAGAGGCAGCTTTTATACCACATTCTACTACATCAATGCTTGCCTTATGTAATATTTTTTTAACCCAATAATTATTTTGATAATTGGAAGAAATTCTCGAGAAGTTAGCTTTTTCTCTATCAAAAGCATCAGTCATTCCTTGATTTTTTAAATCATCCTGTAATTTTAATTCATAATTAATAGAAAATTTAGGTATTAATATTTGGACATCTTGATGATTATCTCTAATTGAAATAAACTTTTTTCTTAAAAATTCAAAATCTTTTAAAGAAAAATTTTTAATATAATCATGAAGTCCATTTTGAGGCATAAGAGCCACAAATTCAAAATCGGAAACATTTTCTAAATCCATTGCTACTGCTAGCATATCATCATCTTCATAATAAGAATCTCTACTTACATCACTAGTTTTAGACATAGTTAAAACAGTTATTTCTTCCCCAGTTTCTGTATAAAAAGGTAAATGATAAGTATAATCTGGATCAAATTTATCTTTCCATTTTAAGTTAACGGCTAACGCATTAATAAGTACCATAGATGTCACTTCGTTAATATCCTCACCTGATAAAACATTTTTAAGAATACCAAAAGTCTTTTTTTCTATCCACTTATTAATATTATCTGGATTAGAAAAATCATCAAAATTAACCTCAGCACCATATTTTTTTCTTAACAAATTTATATAATATTGGCTAGTTAAATCTCGCATCTTATTATTAATATATAAACCATTAGCCATATTAAAAATATTGGCTATATTTTTATAATTAACTAACTCGTTATTTTTAATTAAAGTTTCTATTTGAGCTTTAGTATTACCATTAGCACCACTTTCTAGCATCTTTAAAACATACTTTATGG